>JBHHUW010000016.1:0-23917 GCA_046753945.1 Thermodesulfobacteriota bacterium | reverse complement strand
ACGGGCAACACCGCACTGGGCTATGTTGATATCAAAGACAGTACATACGGCTATCCTGCCGTTAGGCGTATCTATATACTTGACAGGCACCTGTCTCTTGTATTTTTCGGGCTTGTCAAGCTCGTAGAAGACTACCTCAAGGGCATCGTCCTTTATGTCATAGACACTGAGGGCCGGGTCGATATCATTGCCGAACTTACCGTCTTTAAGAAGGGTGTTCCACTTGCCGTGGGACTCTTCTTTCTGGGGATAACGGTAGCCCATGCCGCCGTTTACGACACTGGCCTTACCAGAGGTGACATCCCACATGGTGAACTTCCACTCCGGGTTATCCTCGTCAGCGTACTCGGCAAGATCATTGGCGCGAAGGTAGCGGCCCATCTCGTAGCCGTCCTTACCTTTCTCTATCTTCACGAGATTTGGCAGGTCGGTGTAGGCCTTTACGTACTTATCAAAGTAGGGCACTGTGCGGTCAACATAGAACTCCTTGAGGATGACGTGGTTTACGGCCATCCAGAAGGCGCCGTCGGAACCTGTCCTGATGGGAACCCAGAGGTCGGCGTACTTTGTGACCTGCGAGTAATCAGGGCTGAGGTTGACCATCTTGCTGCCGCCCATGCGGAACTCACTGATAAAGTGGGCATCAGCTGTCCTTGTCATGTTAAGGCAGGCGCCCATTACGACGGTATAGCCGGAGTTATACCAGTCGGCGGACTCGGCGACGTCCGTCTGCTCGCCCCAGATCTCAGGGGAAGCCGGCGGAAGGTCTGTGTAGTAGTCATAGAAGCTGAGGCTTACGGCTCCCATGAGCTGATGGTAGCGTCCGCCGGCGGCGTAGCTAATCTGGCTCATGGCCGGGATGGGCGAGAAACTGATGTTCCTGTCCGGGCCGTATGTCTTGATGGTGTAGACATGTGCGGCCGTGATAATGTCGGCGGCCGTATCCCAGTCAAACCTTCTAAAGCCGCCCTTACCTCTGGCCCACTTTATCTTCTTATGGAGCTCGGCGTTGTTAACGATGCTCGCCCATGCGTCCACAGGGTCGGTGTGCTTGGAGCGCGCGTCTTTCCAGGCATCAAAGAGTACACCGCGGCAGTATGGGTACTTGATCCTCACAGGGCTGTAAACGTACCATGAGGCGGAACATCCCCTCTGGCAGCCCCTGGGCTCGTAAGGAGGCAGTGTGGCCTCGAGCTTGGGATAATCAACTGCCTGAAGCTCCCATGTTACGACACCGTCCTTGACGTAGACCATCCAGGAGCAGCCGCCTGTACAGTTGTTGCCGTGGGTGCTTCTTACGGTCTTGTCGTACTGCCAGCGATTCCTATAAAATTCCTCCCACCCTCTTTTGGCGGGATTCACCTCGTCTTGTATCCAGCGTGTTGCCATTACCTACCTCCTTTTCCGCCGTAGTTTCTCCAAATGGCGTCATGGGCAGTGCCTCTGCACCTGTTTCTGTACCTTCCGCTCCAGATTATATTAAAGACAATAAGAATACCGATAAAGCCGCCGAGCCCTATTATAGTAAAGAGCCCTGTAGGAGCCGCCTTCACTTCGCCCTGACTCTGGCGCTCAAAGAAAGCCCTCAGGCTGGCAACTTCATCGTCTGTAACAGGCCTGTCACGAAAGATAGGGCCCATTGTCGGTGAACCGGCGTTGTTTATCCACGCCGCGTTAATGAAGGGGTTTTTGGAAGGATCGGCATATGCCTTTGTAAGATCCGGTCCAAGACTGCCTCCGCCAAGGGCGCCGAAGCTCACATTGTGGCAGGATATACAGGCAGGCCCGCCATTCTCAAACTTCTTCTGCCCTGTGTAGTACTTGAGCCCATTGGCGTAATCGCCGGACTCCTGTGCCTGGACAGAACCTGCCGGCAGCATACCCGCGACAAGTACCGTCGCAAGCGCCATCAAAAAGGCTTTGCCCAAGAACCTTCTGCATCTCTCAAAAACCATTCCTGCACCTCCTTCTTTTTTTACTCCTTTATAACAACGACCATCGTCCGTTACCACACACCGCTCGCCGAGCCCCATGCGCACTCAATTCATCTCATCTCTGGCATTACCGCTTTATTAAGGCAAAGCGGTTAAGACGCCGTTCAGAGATCAAGCACACCTGGAGCAGAGGCGTTAAAAAGCTATAGACGCCTCAAGATCGTCCCTGGCAAGGCTAAATGCCTTTCTCGGACGTTCAAGTCCGGACATATTAAGCCATTCAACACGCTTGCTCGTATTGGGACATGAGGGTTTTACCGTTATGCTTTTATCTTCAAGCTCTATGTGGAAAGTTTTTTTGAGATATTCGAGGCTTAGGAGGCCTCTTGAGTTGGCGGGAGAGAAAGGTTGGCACCTGCTGGGGAAGTTGGATATCGCCCTCTTTAAGAGGGACATGACCCCGTTAGGTCTCTTGGCGCGGGTTGACCAGGATGTGGCCGCGACGACAATGTGCAGTGGTTTAAGGATGGTTATGGACTTTGACTCCCTCGATACTGACGCCGTGCGGCGTATGCGCGCAGAGACGAAGTACAGACGAGTGACAAGTCCGATTTTTTTTATGACCCTTACTCTCAACAAGCTTAAGGCCCTCTTAATTATGTTATATATATTTAGATAAACCGCCTGAGGGTGCTCAAAAAGACCGCCCTGCCTTCAGACGAAAATTAGCTTCTTGCTATGGCGTGTATGTGGAAGTCCGCCGTAAAATAACAGATACCGCAGGGACTGTCCAGTATTTTTTTAGCTATGTAGAAAAAAAACAGCGTTGTTGAACGTTCTTTATAGCGTGCGCATATTTTCTTTTTTGGTATGGTACGGATTATAGTATAAAGACAAAATCCTGTCTACATAAAAATCGACTTTACCTCATTTTTTTTGCATCCCACGGAAAACGCAAGCCCTGAAGCGCCGCAACATAGCGATAATAATGGGGTTTTATTGAGAACATTTTTTATAATAGAGTTAACCAGTGGCCTGGCCGCGCTTTTTTTTATCCACAATCCTCGCCACCTCCTCGGCCATGACCTCTATGATATCCTCTTCAGGCACTTTTTTAAGTACCTTGCCCCCTACGTATATGAGCCCCACTCCGTTGCCTCCGGCTACTCCTACGTCAGATTCCACTGCCTCTCCCGGACCGTTCACCACGCAGCCCATTACTGCAACAGTAAGGGGTTCTTCAACATGGGCAAGTCTGGCCTCAAGTCTTGTGGCAATATCGGCGCAGTCGAATCCCACGCGGCCGCAGGTAGGACACGAGACTATGTTTACGCCCCTTTTTCGAAGCTCAAGGGCCTTCAGTATCTCCCAGCCCACCCTCACCTCGTCTACGGGGTCGCCTGTTATGGAGACTCGCAGCGTATCTCCTATGCCCTCTGATAGAAGGGCGCCGAGCCCTACGGCGGATTTTACAGAGCCGGCAAAGAGGGTGCCGGCCTCGGTTACCCCTATGTGAAGGGGGTAATCAACTTTATCGGAGAGGAGCCTGTAGGACTCTATGGTAAGGGGCACGCTCGATGCCTTGATGGATATTTTTATCTGGTCATAGTTCAGGTCCTCAAGAATCCTGACGTGGCGGAGCGCGCTCTCTACAAGTCCGGCGGCCGTAGGCCCGCCGTCCCTCTCAAGGATGTCTTTTTCAAGGGAGCCTGCGTTTACCCCTATTCTTATAGGTACATCGTGGTCGGCGCAGGCCGAGACCACCTCCCCTATGCGCTCACTGGAGCCGATATTGCCGGGATTAAGGCGCAGAGCGTCAACGCCCTGCTCCACGGCCTTCAGGGCAAGCCTGTAATCAAAGTGGATATCCGCGATAAGTGGGATGTTTATTGCGCTCTTTATCTCTGACAGCGCCTCGGCAGACGGCATATCCGGCACGGCCACCCTTACGAGTTCGCAGCCGGCATTAGTGAGGGCATCAATCTGCGCAACCGTGGCCTTCACGTCATCAGTGCGTGTATTGGTCATGGATTGCACGGAGACCAAAGCGCCGCCGCCTACGGGCACTGAGCCGATATTAATTTGTCTGGTCTTTTTTCTCAAAGCCCCGGCCTTCTTCATGATGGCGCAGACGTAAAATCATCCATTGAATTACCGCCGAATTACCGCCACGAATTTTTGTCCTCTTATCTGCAAAGATATATAGAGACACTCTAACAGAAAAGCAGGTCCAAAAAAAACATAAAAATCATCCTGTGACTTACCATAACGAATGCCGCCGCATGTATCGGGCAGAGGAGCAACAAAACCTTATCCCCGTGAAGCTGTAAAGACAAGACGCCTTGACTCTTCATCTTGCCCCTGTTACAATCAGAAACACGCAGATAAAAGCATGAGGCCGCCTTACCTTATGTGCAGAAGCAACGTCTTAAAAAATTACCGTAAAATCCATCTGCCAGCACAGCTTATCGGGCCGGGAAAAAACCCGAATAAAAAAAATCTTAAATCACAAAAGACTTGAGAGTATGGACTCTCAGAAAAACTAATATGGCCGAGCCTCTAAAAAACCTTTACAGCAAAGAGATGATAGACTCACTATCATCTGAGATTAAAAAAATTTACGGCGATTTTAACTCCCGTGAGTTTCAGAAAAGTATTTTTTGCAAGAGCTGGGGTGAAAAAGAACTGAAGCAAAGGATGCGTTTTGTCGCATGCACATTATCAGATTTTTTGCCGAAGAATTACGAGGAAGCAATCGCTGTCCTCATGCCTGCATCAACGTCATTTAATGGATTTGAGTATATGTTTTTTCCGGACTTTGCCATGCTGTACGGCCTTGAAAATTTCAAACTCTCCATGAAGGCGCTGGCCCATTTCACAGAGCATTCAAGCTCTGAGTTTGCCGTAAGACCTTTTATAAAAAAATATCCTCGTGAGACCATGGCGCAGATGGAGGCCTGGGCCGGCAGTGAGAATGAACATCTTCGCAGACTCGCTTCCGAGGGGTGCAGGCCCCGCCTGCCCTGGGCAATCTCACTACCCGAGTTCAAAAAAAATCCGGGCCCTGTCTTAAAAATAATAAAAAAATTATTAGACGATAAGAGCGAGTACGTAAGGCGAAGCGTGGCAAATAATCTCAATGATATCTCAAAAGACAATCCTCTTTTAGTTCTTGAGTTCGCGAAAAAAAAGATCGGTAAGAATAAAAACACTGACCGTCTCTTAAAACACGGCTGCCGCTCTCTTCTAAAATCCGGCAACCCCGAGACATTAGCTCTCTTCGGCTTTACAGGAGCAGAACATCTCAGAGTTGAAGAACTCGAAGTTGACGAGACAGTGGCCATGGGCCAGTCCATGAAATTTTCTTTTAGTCTAAGAACAGAAGAAAAAAAACTTGGCCGATTACGTCTTGAGTATGCCGTGAATTTCATGAAAAAAAATGGCAGACTATCAAGAAAAATTTTTAAAATAGCTGAAGGCAATTACTTTCTGAAAGAAAAAACTATTACAAAAACTCACTCATTCAAGACCATTTCGACACGAAAATATTACCCCGGCATTCATGGTCTCGCAATTATTATAAATGGCACGGAGCGGGCCTGCCGTAGTTTCAGATTAAATAAATAAAACTGATTCAATTTTTGTTTTTTTTAGCATGAAGAAGACCCGCCGTCATACTAAGACTAAAACCCTGGCCCCTTGACCGCTTCGTGAAAAGGATATACCCTGAGCCCATGAGTAAGGCGCGGACATTTGGAGAGGCAGCATTGGATGCGGGCGTGGTGGTCTCTCCATCACGGAAATGCCCCTCTCCCCTGGCCGTGTTCCGGGCATTACGCTCTTTGGAGCAGCCCTTTATCCTCGGCGGGGCCCCCTGCCCAGGCCATCGTTACAGCACGGTAGGAGCTGCACCCTTCATGAGGCTCACCCTTCCAGTTAACGGTAAGACCGTAGAACTAAAGAACGCTCCAGAGGGCCTGCAGAAAATCCTCAAAGGAGAGGAAAACTCCGCACTCTTCCAGACCCTCTCTACAATAATGAAGTACTTAAGGACAACAGGCAAGGCCGGGCCCTTTCCATTTAACGGCGGGGCTGCGGGGTTTTTCTCCTACGACCTTAAGGACTCGCTCTTCAAGCTGCCTCCGGTAAGGCCTGAGAAAGATAAAAAAGGCCTTGGCCTCCCGCTGGCCTCTCTTGGTTTTTACGATAATATCTACGTCTATGACCACAGCGTGGACAAGGGATATATTGTCTCACGTTCACCTGAAGAAAAATCTTCAAAGGATTTTTTTGATTGTATTGAGGACGCCGCCAACTGCGACAAGATGGACCGGCCACCGGTTTATAATATGGCAACGCCCCTTACATCAAACACAACAAAAGAAGAGTACATCCGCAACCTGCAGAGGGCAAAAGAATACATTGCCGCCGGAGACATCTACCAGATAAACCTCTCTCAGCGCCTTAGCGCGCCCTACAGCGGTGACGCCTTCAGCCTTTACGAGGGCCTTATAAGAGAAAACCCCACGCCCTTCTCATCATTCTTTGATTTTCACGGGTTTCAGATTTTATCAAACAGCCCCGAGAGGCTCCTGAAGGTAAGCGGGCAGTCCATTGAGACCTGCCCCATAAAGGGCACGAGGCCCCGAGGGGCTACGGCGGTAGAAGACGCCCTTAATAAAAAAGAACTTGCTGAAAATATCAAGGAGCGCGCCGAGCACGTTATGATAGTAGACCTTGAACGCAACGACCTTGGACGGGTAGCCATACCCGGTACTGTTAGAGTAGAAAATTTTCAGGAAATAAAATCCTTCAGCAAAGTCCATCATATGATCTCTACCGTCCGCGGCAGAGCCCCCGGGCACACAGACCCTTTTATGATATTAAAAGACATCTTTCCAGGCGGCTCAATAACAGGCGCCCCTAAAATTAGGGCAATGGAGATAATAGATGAGCTTGAGTCCGTGCCAAGAGAGGTATACACAGGCGCCCTTGGTTTCATGGACTACACCGGGGACATGGACCTCTCCATCACCATAAGGACGGCCATAATAAAAGACAGTAGACTCAACCTGCACGTAGGCGGCGGCATAGTGGCAGACTCAATCCCCGAGGCCGAGTATGACGAGACCATACTAAAGGCCATGGATTTTTTATCGCTCCTCGGCGTAACTCCCGGAGAACTTTCATGAGGGAAAAAAAATACATATATATTAACGGCAGGATTACCTCTGAAGATGAGGCGCGGGTATCTCCATCTGAGAGGGGTTTTCTCCTCGGCGACGGTCTCTTCGAGACCATCATGGCCCGGGAAGGGAGACCGCTATTTCTCGAAGCGCACCTTAAGAGGCTAAGGTCCGGTCTTAAGGCCCTGGGCTTCGAGGCAGACACTTTGCAAGTCCTCTTCAAGGACATTGAAGAAGAGATCATCTCAAGGCTCTTAAATAAAAACGAACTTGCCGAAAAAGAGGCACGGGTACGCATCACAATTTCACGTGGCTGCGCCGAAGGAGGGCTGGCGCCGGCAAGTGACTGCAAGCCCACTGTGATAATTTCAGCCGCCCCCGTAGATACGAAGCTCATAGCCCGTAAGGCGAACCTCGGTATCCCGGCCATTACAATAAAGGGGCTCCGCCCCGCCATGCCTGGAGTAAAATCCATTAACTTCATGCCCAATATCATAGGGGCGGGTATGGCAAAAAAAGCAGGTGCAGGAGAGGCTTTTTTCCTTGCCGAAGATAACAAAACCTTACTTGAAGGCACCTCGTCGAATATTTTTATACTGAGAGAGGGAGAGCTCTTAACACCCCCTGCGGCCAGAGAGCCGGGCGGGCCAGGAGCGCTGCCCGGCGTTGTAAGACAGGTAGTCTTAGAAGTGGCGAAAGAGAGAAAAATACCAGCCAAAGAGAAGTGGTTTACAATAGATGAACTCCTCACCGCAGAAGAGGCCTTTATCACAAACTCAATCAGCGGCGTGGTGCCTATTGTAGAGGTGGACTCAGAGCCAATAGCAGAGGGCAGACCGGGCAAGATTACCCGAAAAATGCAAGAAGACTACAAAAAAAAGACTTCCTGCTTTCTTTTGGAAAAAAGAAAGTTCGCAAAGAAAACCAACGGGGGGATTAAATTACTGCATTGAATCTACACCGTGCCCCCACGTTACTTGTATTCAGCTCCTCTTCTTCAAGACCCTGAGAGAGAGCTCCTGCAGCTGTCCGTCCCCAACATCAGATGGAGCGTCTGTCATGAGACAGACTGCCTTCTGGGTCTTTGGAAATGCGATAACGTCCCGTATGGACTCGGCGCCGGTCATAACGGCAAGTATCCTGTCAAGACCAAAAGCAATGCCGCCGTGAGGCGGGGTTCCGTACCTCAGGGCCTCGAGGAAAAAACCAAACCTGCTCTCTGCTTCCTCATCTGAAATGCCAAGAAGTCTGAACATCTGAGACTGAATGGCGCTATCATGTATCCTGATGCTCCCGCCGCCTATCTCAACACCATTAAGCACAAGGTCGTAGGCCTTTGATCGCACCTTCAGCGGTTCGCCGGTAAGAAGGGCCACATCCTCGTCCATGGGGGCGGTAAAAGGATGGTGCACTGCGCTGTGACGCTTGCCCTCTTCGTCATACTCAAACATGGGAAACTCCGTCACCCATACAAAATTAAAGAGCCCCTCTGGAATAAGGCCAAGTTTTTTTCCAAGAAATAACCTCAGCCTGCCAAGGGCCGTGTTGGCAACAGCCGGTGTGTCGGCAACGAATAAGAGAAGGTCACCCTCCCCGGCCCCCGCAGCCACGGTGATAGCGCTCTTTTCATCATCAGATAGGAATTTCGCGATAGGAGACTGCCAGCCCTCTGCGGTAAACTTTACCCAGGCAAGCCCCTTTGCGCCGTAAGTGGCGGCTACGTCTGTAAGTTCGTCAATCTCTTTTCTTGATAACGATGCACCACCCGCAACTTTTATGGCCTTAACAACTCCGCCGCCGGAGACCACGGCGGAAAAAACCTTAAAACCCGAACCCGCCACAAGGGGACCTATATCAACAAGCTCCATACCAAAACGAGTATCAGGGGCATCAAGGCCGAAACGCGCCATGGCCTCATCGTATGTAAGGCGGTCAAAGGGCGGCGAGGCCGCAATACCGGCCTCCTTGAAGATAGCCTCTATCAGAGACTCCATAACGGCAATAACGTCATCGCTCTCTACAAAGCTCATCTCAGCGTCTATCTGCGTGAACTCGGGCTGGCGGTCGGCGCGAAGGTCCTCATCACGAAAGCACCGTACTACCTGAAAATATTTCTCAAGGCCGCCTATCATAAGAATCTGCTTGAATAACTGCGGGCTCTGAGGCAGGGCGTAAAACTCACCGGCATTCAGGCGGCTGGGCACAAGAAAGTCTCTCGCCCCCTCAGGTGTGCTCTTTGTGAGTATGGGTGTCTCCACCTCGATAAAACCCTTTTCGGATAAAAAATTTCTCGTGGCCATGACCACCTTGTGACGAAGCATGAGATTACTTCGAAGCGAGGGTCTTCTCATGTCAAGATACCTGTATTTCAGCCTCAGCTCCTCGCTTACATCAGTCTCGTCCTCTATAACAAAGGGCAGCGGCGCCGAGCTGCTGAGCACAGTTAGGCTCTCGGCCACCACCTCTACTTCTCCGGTCTTGAGGCCCGGGTTCTCCGTGCCTTCTGGACGGAGTCCTACGGTCCCGGTGACGGATATGACATACTCGCTCCGGAGGTCATGGGCGCGTCCATGTACATCAGGACCCGCCTCGGGGTTAAAGACTACCTGCACTATGCCCTCCCGGTCCCTGAGGTCCACGAAGATAACACCCCCGTGGTCTCTCCTCTTCTGAACCCAACCTGCAAGAGTAAGAGTCTTACCTGCAGAATCCTTTGCTGTATCAATAGAGAAGCATGTCCTTTTCCATGAGGACGCGGTTTTACTCAAAAGAGGCCTCCACGTATGACCGTATAAGGTTATAAAGAAAAAATCTTGAGACAGATACAAGTAACGGACCTGGCTTTATAACATAGCCGCGAAGTCTTTTCAAAACAAAAGTTTTGTTAAAAAATCTTAATTTTTGCTTGACTCTTGGGTTCTGGCTATATATAGTAGCACTATTATAACCCCAAATCACAAAGCTTTATACCACTATTACGAAGGAGGCCATCTGATGAAGAAGAAGATCTTCGTGATTCTTCTTATGACTTGTCTGGGCATCTCCGCCGGCATCTTCTCTACGGGGACTGCTAACGCGGAATGGGGGGACGTAGTCCTCAACAGTAAGTCATCGAGCATGAAAAAGGCGGGGGTAAAACCAGTTTTGTTCCCCCACTGGTTCCACAGGATCAGGTTCAAATGCAAGGTTTGTCACGAGGATATATTTATTCTCAAAAAAGGCGCCAACGACATTAACATGACCAAGATAATGAACGGTGAGTACTGCGGCAAATGCCACAACGGCCTTGTCGCCTGGGCCCCGCTGTACTGTGAGAGGTGTCACTCCTACACAGGCAGTA
Source organism: Thermodesulfobacteriota bacterium (assembly GCA_046753945.1). Lineage (GTDB taxonomy): Bacteria > Desulfobacterota > GWC2-55-46 > GWC2-55-46 > JADFVP01 > JAJRZX01. The sequence continues at coordinate 13,457 of JBHHUW010000016.1, read as the reverse complement.
AGCCTAACGCACCTACAAACGAGAACTAAGAGGAGGAAATAATGAAGATGTCTTCAATGAAAAATAGATTGATCATCCTCTGCTCTCTTCTTGTGATTCTCGCCTTCTCCTTTACCGAGATAGTATCGGAGGCCGAGGCCGCTCAAAAGAGAACAAAGAAGATTAATCCCGACGACCCATCAAGTGTCATATACCTTGGCACCACGGGTAAACTTGCAGGAACAGGCGATGCGTCCAGACCCGCCGGAATCGGGTACCAGAAAGGCCGCGCATGGCATCCGCAGGCCCTTGAGGCCGCAGGACTGCCAAAAGATAGATTCGGCCTCATTGACTGGGCACAGATAGTCCGCGATGGTTTTATCAAGCCCAAGCATTCGCTTAAAAAAGGTGTTGACGAGTTCCCGCCCTTGCAGATGGATGTAATCATCAAGGCTAAGGGCGACTTTGTTAACGACGTTCGTTACCCCCATGAGATGCACACATTCTGGCTGAAATGCGAGGTCTGCCACCCCAAGATATTTGTACCCGCGGCAGGTCAGAACAATATGAGCATGGTAGGAATAGTAAAGGGAAAATGGTGCGGCAGGTGTCACAATAAGGTTGCTTTCCCGCTTTCCAACTGCGCAAAGTGTCACACAGTGCCTAAAAAGCAGGCCTCTAAGAAATAAATGCCCGGAAAGATGCTGAATAAAACCATTGGCTCTGCCATATTTATTCTCGCCATAATTGTCATGCCCGCCGTCTCCATAGGCGGGCTTGGCAATAACATGATCCTTGACAGCCAGAAAGCGAGTAAAGCACAGGTTGCTGATATCGGCCCTGTTATCTTTCCTCATACCACTCATGAGAAGAGATATAAGTGCAGCGCCTGTCACCCGAAAATTTTTAAGGAAAAAATCGGGGCCAGCGGAATAAACATGAAGGGCAACATGGAGGGCAAATTCTGCGCCTCTCCGAACTGCCATAATAGTCCAAAGACCTTTGCTCTCTTCATGTGCGACAGGTGCCACAAAAAAAATTAGGCCTCTCTGATAGGCCATGTAAGATGAGATAAAAAAACGGCCCAAGAGGGCCGTTTTTTTATTGTATTAACACCTTGTAGGATGGGTGAAGTGAAACAGAACCCATCAATCATATTGTTTTGCCATGCCTTGCAAATATCAAATGGTGGGCAGAGCCCACCCTACCTCTGTCCCGTAGGGCGCAGGGAGTAATCTCATGTCTATCAAACCCCATCCCCCGTTGGTTTTCTTTACGAGGCTTTTTTAGCGCCTATTCGTTTACTCCCATGCCTTATAACCAGCAGTTGCAAAAAAAGACTGAAACCCGGTCAAAAAATTCTTTTTTCCAAAAGAAAGTTTTTTGACTTTCAAATACCGCGTACAGATTCTGCGTGGCCAAGGCCCTCGTAAAACAACTGGTGTCCAATCCGGCTCTTTTGGTTTTCTTTGTCTTACTTTCTTTTTTCCAAAAGAAAGTAAGAGGCGTATTTTGCGGCTCCTAAGAGCCCTGCCTTATCGTTTTTTATAAGATAGACAGGCATGGAAGAAAGCATCTCCCTGAACCGTCCCTTTTGCACAAAGGACTCCATAAAGGTCTTGGCTTCAGAGTCGCCGAATACTTTCGGTGCAATGCCACCTCCGATATAGAGGCCGCCTATGGACAAACTCTTCAGGGCGAGGTTTCCCGCCTCGGCGCCGTAGACAGAGGCAAATATACGAAGGGCCTCCCTGGCCACGGGGTTGTCCTTATCATGGGCCTCTTTAAAGACAATCTCACCGCCGCCATGGTTATCAAATACCTGCCTTTCTGTCTCAGTAAGGGCCTCACCGGCCTTTTCCAATAAAAATGTATAGATATTCCCCAGGCCGTCACCGGAGAGTACCCTCTCGTAGCTAACGTGGCCAAAGCGCTCCATAAGGTGCGCGAGGAGCTCCATCTCAAGCTCTGTGCGAGGGGCAAAGTCCGTATGTCCGCCCTCGGTGGCCAGGGGTCTTATTTTATTCTCACAGTTAAAGAGTATGCTCTCGCCAAGGCCCGTGCCCGCGGCTATGAGGGCGGCGTTGCCCTCCTTCTTTACACCGGCGTTTATAACCCTAATATCCTGGCCTTCAAGAGCATCAATACTCCAGCCCGTAGCCGCCAGATCGTTAAGAAGGGTCACCCCGGCAACTCCAAGCAGCCTTCTTATCACCTCGCCGTCAATTGCCCAGGAGGTATTCGTAAGACAACACCTGTTACCCTCTACAGGGCCGGCGACACCGAGAGCGGCGTGAGCCACATTGAGCTTATCAAGACCTCCTGCCTCATTAATAAAGTGGGAGAGAAGGTCCTCAATAGACTCAAAATCCGTATTTAGAAGCCTTCTTACAAGGGTTGGCCTCAGCCTCCCCTGCTCCAATACAAAAATCCCTGCATAAGTCTTTGTGCCGCCTATATCAGCGGCAAGGATGGTACTCTCTCTCACCATTTGGCTGGAGTTCCCCTGTTTTGTTCAGGCCAGAGCCTCTAATATTGTCTTAGCCGCCTCTTGAAAGCCCGTAGCCGCTGGCGAGTCGGCCTCAAAGAGCGCTACACGGCGGCCCCTCTTCATAAGGGCCTCCATATCGCCATAGGCCTGCGATAGCTCAAGCTCAGAGAATGTAAAGGAGGCCTCAGGTATCTTCACATCATCTGTCACTTTATGAGTAAAGATCAGGTATATGCCGCTATCTGGGCCGCCTTTATGGATCTGGCCCGTGGAGTGGAGGTATCTCGGGCCAAAACCTGCCTGAACCGCGCTCCTTGTCTTTAGCATAAGGCGGCTCTGAAGGTCCTTCTGCGCGGCTTCCAGAGCGGTGTCAAAGATAGAGTAATATGAGAGGAGGGCTATGTAGTCATTAGAGCCCATATTTTCAAATAGGGCTTTTAAGGCAGAGGCTGCGCCCTTTTTCTCTAAAGTCTCACGCAGCCCGGGCACATCAAGGACAGCATCGGAGAGGTAAATTTTTTGTCCGCCCTCGCTATGAAAAAATCCCGGGGCACCAGCGGACTTTTCCTCAAGCCTTGCCCGCGCAAGAATTTTTGCGGACTCCACATCAGGCTGGTCAAAGGGGTTTATACCAAGCATACGGCCCGCCAGCGCCGTAGCTATCTCCCAGCGCATGAACTCAAAACCAAGCTCATATATATCGGAAGGACGGATCTTTATCACAATATGACCGGCCTCTCTTAAGGCCGTTAAGCCCTCATCATCAGCAGACTCAGAGGCAAGCCTCACGTCAACAAATACCCTGTCACTGCCATAGTCTTCGCAACTGCCAAGGGGCTCGCCCGTAACGGGAATTATGCCTCTATTCTCTTTGCCGGTGCTCTCTGCAACAAGCTGCTCCACCCATAGACCGAAGGCCGGGAGCTTATCTGATACAAAGAGGGTGAGCTTATCGCGCCCTGAGAGGGCCGCCGCGCCAATGGCCCCACCGAGGCGTATGCCTGCCTGGGCCTCCACATCATGGGCATTAGAGGCTGAGACAGCGGCACGGGCGGCGCCCTCAATAAGCCTCTTTATATCAACACCTGCAAGGGCCGCCGGCACAAGACCAAAAAAGGAGAGGGCCGAGAAACGCCCCCCTATGTCAGAAGGATTCAAGAAGACTCGCCTGAAGTTTTTTGCCCTGCCAAGTTCCTCAAGGGCCGAGCCGGGGTCTGTTATGGCGATAAAATTATCTCCGGGATTATCTACTTGAAGAGCGGAGATTACACCGTAGAAGAACTTGAATAGCGTATTGGGCTCTACGGTGGAGCCTGATTTGCTCGATACGATAAAGAGTGTCTTTGTTGTAGCGCGCTCCCTCACCTCCCCAATGGCCACGGGGTCGGTGGAGTCAAGGACAGTGATCCTGGGCCAGCCCAGGGCATTGCCAAAGACCCCTGCCAAAACAAGGGGGGCAAGGCTCGAGCCGCCCATGCCAAGAAGGACCACCTCGGTATAGCCGCCGTCCTTGACCTCAGAGGCAAATTCCATTATATCCTCTGCCTTAGCACTCATGAACTCCGGTAGGAACCGCCACCCCAGAGAGTTATTTATAAGGGCCGCGTCTTCTGCGCCCTTTTTCCAGAGAGTAGCATCTCCGGAGGCAAGCCGGTCTACAAACTCGCTGCGCCGCGCCTCTTCCATGGCCTCTTGAAAAGCCCTTGACAATCCGCTTATTTCAAGACTTTTGTCTTCCATCTCTACCCCCTTTAAATAAGAGAATCCTTCTTTGCCATTACGCCGGCAAGAAGGCTCTCATAAGAGTCGGCAAAGGCCTTTACCCCTTCATTCTCAAGCCTCTCCGTAAGGGACGTATAATTAATATCAAGACCTCCGAGGGACTCCATAATTGTCCTGGCCTCATCAAGGCCCGAGGCAAGCGTTGGCCCCACAGTGCCGTGGTCCTTGAAGGCGAGCATGGTATTCAGGGGTATGGTATTAATAGTCTCTCTCTCAACGAGGTCCTCGACGTACTTAATATCGCTATAAGAGGGGTTCTTCGTGCTTGTGGAGGCCCAGAGCAGTTTCTGCTCCCCGGCTCCTGCCGCACTAAGCGCGCCGAAGTTATCCTCACTGAATATATCCAGGCAGTTTATATAAGCGAGCTTGGCATTGGCCACGGCCACCTTTCCCGCAAGGGTTTTCAGGGCCTCTTTCTTCGCAGGTTCGGTTGAGCCCTCTGCCATTTCTTCGAGCGTAGTATCAAAGAGGCTGTCAACACGGCTTACGAAAAAACTGGCCACGCTGAATATCCCGTCTACAGACCTGCCCTCGTCAAATCTACGCCGCAGCGCCCGCGAGTATGCCCTTGCCACATCAGAGTATCTATCTACTGAGAAGAGGAGGGTAACGTTTATATTAAGGCCTTCATAGAGAAGCTCCTCTACGGCCTCCACGCCCTCTACTGTGGCCGGGACCTTTATGAGGATGTTTGGCATATTTATGGTGGAGTGCAGCTCACGGGCCTCTTTAATGGTTCCGGCGGCATCCCTTGCAAGAAGGGGGTTCACTTCTATGGAGACAAAACCGTCTCTACCCCGGCTTTTTTCATATACGGGCAGAAGCGCCTTTGCGGCAAGTGTTATATCCTTTACAAAGAGGGCTGTCAGGAGGTCAGGCCCGTCAAGCCCCTTTGCCACAAAATCTCTAATATCGCCGTCGTAATCATCACCAGCCGAGATGGCTTTCTCGAATATGGAGGGATTGGAGGTAATGCCCGTAACAGCGTACTCATCTATCATCCTCTCCAGCTCGCCAGTTGTGAGCAGGTCTCTGCTGATATTATCAAACCATATTGATTGACCGAAGTTATTGAGCTCTTTTAAGGGATTCATGAGCGGCTACTCCTTGGGTTTTTTTTGCTATGTGTTGCTTTAAGATATAACGGGGTGTCATAGGGTTTTGAAAAAACCGGAATACAGGTGGTGAGTGCGGCTAATTCAGACCGTAGCTCACCTGGTGGTCTCTAAAAGGGCCAGGGCCCTTGCCACTACATTTGAGACTGTAAGGCCGAATTGCTCGAATACTTCCTTAAAAGGGGCCGATGCGCCAAAGCGGTTTATTCCTATAACCTCTCCCTCAGTGCCTACATAAGAATGCCAGCCCTGCGATACGCCTGCCTCTACGGCAAGGCGGGCCTTTATAGAGGGAGGCAGGACATCGTGCCTGTAGGCCTCATCCTGCTCCTCAAAAAGCTCCCAGCTCGGCATGCTCACTACGCGTGTGCTTATACCCCTCTCTGCGAGCTTTTCGGCGGCAGTAAGCACAAGGCAGACCTCTGAGCCCGTGGCTATAAGTATCATGGAAGGGTGGCCCTCTGCGGGGTCTTTAAGGACATAGGCCCCTCTCTCCACTCCTGCCGCCGAGGCGCATATCTCTCTATCAATAACAGGCAGCCCCTGTCTTGTAAGGATAAGTGCCACGGGGCCTTTCTTTTGCTCCAGGGCTACTCTCCACGCCGCCACCGTCTCCGCTGCATCTGCGGGGCGAAGGACCGTCAGGCCGGGAATGGCCCGAAGTGAGGCCAGCTGCTCCACGGGCTGATGCGTGGGGCCGTCCTCGCCAAGGCCCACGGAATCATGGGTAAATACATAGACAAGATGAAGTTTCATAAGTGCGGCAAGCCTTATGGCGGGACGCATGTAATCGGAGAAGACGAGAAATGTGGCCCCATAGGGTAGTATTGCCCTGCTCTGGGCCATGCCGTTAAGTATGGCCCCCATGGCGTGCTCGCGAACCCCGAAGTGAAGGTTTCTTCCGGCGGTCTCAGGAGTAAAATCAGGAAAACCCTTAAGTATGGTATTAGTGGATGGTGAGAGGTCGGCAGAGCCGCCCATAAGAAAAGGGGTCTTTTGCGCTATGGCGTTAAGGACCGCACCTGATGCCTTTCGCGTGGCCATGGGGCCGTCATCAGTGCCAAAAGTTGGCATATCCTCCTTCCAGTCTGATGGAAACTCGCCTCTTAGCAGAGCGGAAAACTCTTCGGCAAGATCGGGGTGCTTTTCTCTATAGCCCTCAAAAGTCTCCTGCCACTTCGCCTCAAGGGCCCCGCCCTCTACTTTTGCCTTGCCGTACTCAGCTGCAACCTCATCTGGAACCAGGAAAGCGGGCTCAAGAGGCCAGCCCAGGTTTTCTTTTGTCTTCTGGACCTCTTCAGCCCCAAGGGGGGCGCCATGTGAGGAGGCGTTGTTCTCTTTAGCGGGACTGCCAAAACCTATATTCGTCCTCGCCACTATTATAGAAGGTTTTTTGCGCTCTTGCTTTGCATTCCTGATAGCACCGTCAACCTCTGCCATGTTGTTTCCGTCTACCTTCTGTACATGCCACCCCTGTGCAGTAAAGCGCGCGGCCACGTCCTCGGTAAAGGCGATATCCGTAGAACCTTCTATGGTTATCCTGTTATCGGAGTATAGGTAGATAAGATTTCCAAGTCCAAGGTGACCGGCAGTGGAGGCGGCCTCATAGGTAACGCCCTCCATCATATCGCCGTCACCGCAGATGGCGTAAATATTGTAATCAAAGAGTCTGAAGCCGGGCTTGTTGTACCTTTCGGCAAGGTATCTCGCGGCCATGGCCATGCCAACGCCCGTGGCAAAACCCTGGCCAAGGGGCCCTGTAGTGGTCTCTATACCGAGGGCCTGGTTATACTCGGGGTGGCCCGCAGTAGGGCTTCCCCATTGCCTGAAGTTTTTAAGGTCATCTAAAGAGATAGGATAACCCGAGAGATGGAGTAGTCCGTAAAGGAGCATGGAGCCGTGGCCCGCCGAGAGCACGAACCTGTCACGGCCGGCCCAGAGGGGATTAGCGGGATTAAAGCGGAGATGGCGCGACCAGAGGACATGGGCCATGGGCGCGTCCCCCATGGGCATACCCGGATGCCCCGAGGCCGCCTTCTGCACGCCGTCTACGGCAAGAAACCGGAGGGTATTAACACAGAGTTCATCAAGAGGGGTGAAATCCAATCTCTCTTTGCCGTCAGTCAGCATATCTCAAGGGCTCCTTAAAAATGTTTTTTAGTTTGAGTCTGGAGTAGAGCTTACTCGGCTTTGTCTTTTCTTTCCGGAAGAATACATACATCAGGCATTACAAGACCGCCTGTCATAATCACCTTGAAGGCATCCTCTACGCTCATGTCAAGGGGGGTGAGGTCGGCCTCGGGCACCATGAGATAAAATCCCGAGGTGGGGTTCGGCGTTGTGGGTATAAAGAGGCTCTTTGACGGGACTCCCACCCTCTCCTTGAGCTCGCCCCTGGTGCTGCCCGTAACAAAACCCAGGGTATAGACGCCTTTTCTCGGATATTGCACTATTACTACGTTGCTGTACTCATCCTTGTGCCATGAGAGAAAGGTCTCAAGGAACTGTTTTGAGGCATTGTATATAATACGCAGAAAAGGTATCTTTGAGAGCATTAGCTCGCCAAAATCCACGAGCTTCCTGCCAAAGAAATTCTGTGTAACAAGGCCTATGCCCAGTATACCCAGGACGGTGAAAATCACCCCCATCCCCGGAAGGTGAAAGGGCATTAAGTTACTGGGGTTAAGGAACCATGGCAGAAAATCAAGGAGACCATCCATGGCCTTTGCAAAAACGACAAAAATGTACGCAGTAATATAAAGAGGGACTACGACAAGAAGCCCCGTAACAAAATATCTCTTTATCCCCTTCATACCTTATTAGCTATAGCGCTGCTTATGCTCTTGATATTATTCTCAGTATCCACGTATACAAGGGCCGGGGCGTGTGCCAGGGCCTCACTCTCCTCCATCCCCGCGTAAGAGGCTATAATGACCATATCACCGCTCTTCGCAAGACGTGCGGCGGCGCCGTTCACCGATATTGTCCTTGAGCCGCGTGGAGCCTCTATGGCATAGGTAACGAGGCGTCTGCCGTTGGTGATGTTATATATATGGACCTGCTCATAGGGACATATGCCCGAGGCCTCCATAAGGCCTGAGTCTATGGCCACGGAACCCTCGTAATCAGGGTTGGAGTCCGTCACAACGGCCCTGTGTATCTTACCCTTTAACATAATGCGCTGCATTTGCTGCTTCCTCCATGTGTATTAGACTTTGCGGTAGTTGTTGAGTATACCACAAAAAAAGTCAATGGGAGAACAAAGAAATTATATAAGTATGTGGTCTATGAGCCGAGCCCGGCCTATTCGCACCGCGGCCTGAACAAGGGTCTTGCAACCTCTATCCCCATTACCCCTGACCACAGGAAGGTCTTCAAGGGTCTCGGCGTCCACTACCTTTACATACTCCACTCCGGCAAGGGCCTCCTCCTGTAAGACCTCTTTGACTGCGGCGATTATGACCTCTGCCTCCATGCCCTCGCAATAGACCTCTTGGGCCTTATTAAGGGAGCGCGGCAGGCAGGCGGCCGCCCTCCTCTCTATCTCACTTAAATAGCTATTTCTCGAACTCATGGCAAGACCGTCTGCTTCTCTCACCGTGGGGACCCCTTTAATCTTTACATCAAGGTCAAGGTCCTGCGTCATTCTCTTAATCACAAGGAGCTGCTGAAAGTCTTTTTCACCAAAGACAGCCCAATGCGGCATGGTTATATTAAAGAGTTTAAGGACAACAGTGGCTACACCGGTAAAGTGGCCCGGCCTACTCTCTCCGCAGAGATTTTTCTGAAGGCCGCTGACCTCGACGGTGGTCTGAAAACCTGAGGGGTACATGGCCGGGGCAGTAGGGGTAAAGACTACATCCAGACCTGCGGCGCGGGCTTTTTCCAGGTCCGACTTAAGGTCCCGCGGATAAGACTCAAGGTCCTCGCCAGCAAGGAACTGCGCGGGGTTTACGAATATGGTGAGTACAACAATATCAGCGAGCCTTCGAGCCTCTCTTACAAGCTCCAGATGCCCCCTGTGCAGGGCGCCCATGGTAGGGACAAGGGCGATACTCCTGCCCAAACCCTCACTCCCGGCCCTCGCCTCCCTTGAAAAGGACCTCATCTCCTCTATATCGGTTATTACCTTCAAAACACCCTTTTGCCCTTACCTCACCCCCATCCTGACCCCTTCTCTACCCCCATCTGCCCCTGCCTTGCCCCCACACCACTCTCAGCCCTAAGACCTACTTGTATGTATACTCCTCATCGGGAAAGACGCCGCCGCGCACTTCCTCCATGAAAGAGAGGGCGGCCTCAGTGACAAGGGATCTCATGTCCTGATATTTCTTGACAAATTTTGGCACCTTATCACCTGCCGTAAGGCCCAGCATGTCGTTAATGACAAGGACCTGCCCGTCGCAGTCTGGTCCCGCGCCAATACCTATAGTGGGTATGGAGAGGGAGGCCGTAATTTTTGCCGCAAGCTCCGCGGGCACGGCCTCAATGACAATGGCAAAGGCCCCTGCGCCGGCTACGGCCTCTGCGTCGGCGAGAATGGCCTGTTTAGCCTCGTCGTCCCTGCCCTGAACCTTAAAACCTCCAAACTTATGCACAGACTGCGGGGTAAGGCCGATATGTCCCATGACAGGGATATCCATATCAGTTATGGCCTTAATTATATGCGCCGTCCTTACGCCGCCCTCAAGCTTTACGGCACCTGCGCCGGCCTGAATGAGCCTTACGGCGTTCTTAAGTCCCTGACCCGCCCCGCCCTGATAGGAGCCAAATGGCATATCCGCTACAGTAAGGGCCGGTCCGGCGCCACGGGCAACACTCCTTGTGTGGTAGAGCATCTCCCCCATTTTTACAGGAAGGGTGGTCTCAAGGCCTGCCGCCACCATACCAGCCGAGTCTCCCACCATGAGTACGGGAACCCCGGCCCTGGAAAGTATAGAGGCCATGGTAAAGTCATAGGCCGTGAGCACGGGAATTTTCTCCCCCGAAGCCTTCATGGCTATTATCTCCGGCACGGTAATCTTTTTCATAAAACCTCTTTACTTCAAAGTACGGGAAGTTACAGGTATGTAGTGCTGCGAGCCGCCCTTCATGGCCTTAATCTCTCTTACAAGGTCGGTAAAATCAGATGAGTTCTCCACAAAGTCTATGCCCGATGTGTTTACAGATAGGAGCGGGGTATCCGTGTAATGGAAAAAATACCTGTTGTAGGCATCAACAAGCCTCTCAAGGTAAGCCTCATCTATGCCGCTCTCAAACTCCAGGGCCCTCTTGTCAATCCTCTCAATAAGGACCTCTGTAGAGGCCTGCAGATATATTACAAGGTCGGGCTTCAGAATGGAGGTATCAAGGAGCCGGTATACCTGCTCGTAGAGGGTAAGTTCGTTCTCATCAAGGTTCAGGTAGGCAAAAATCCTGTCCTTGGCAAAGAGGTAGTCAGCCACCACCACACTGCCGAATAGGTCCTGCTGGAGCATCTCTTTCTGCTGCTGATAACGGCTTAAGAGGAAGAAGACCTGCGTCTGAAAGGCGTGTTTCTTAAGATCACCGTAGAATTTAGGCAAAAATGGATTGGCCTCCACCTCCTCGATCATGGTGGTACCGCCAAACTCATCGGCAAGGCGGGCCGCGAGGCTTGTCTTACCAACACCTATAGGGCCTTCTATGGCAATATACCTGATGTTTTCCATGGGATTTTATATCAAATTATCTTATGCCTCCAAAAAAGTCAAGGGCACATGCAAGAGATATGAGAGGAAATCTGGTATCACTCGGAGGGCCCGCACTTGCGGCCCAAAAGGGCCGCGGCAAGGGCGCTGAATTCGCCAAGGGTGAGGGTCTCAGCGCGCCTGCCCGGGTCTATTCCTGCCTCATCGAAGGCAGAGGCAAGGTCACCGGAATGGATGTTAATACCCTTCAGGGCGTTAGAGAGGGTTTTACGGCGGGTGCTAAAGGCCTTTCTCACAAGTTCTCTAAAAAAGGCCTCGTCTGAGACAGGAACGCGCGGCCCAGAAAGGGGCTCAAAGACAACCACCGTAGAGTCCACATCAGGGGGCGGAGAAAATGAGCCGGCAGAGACGGAAAAGGCCCTCTTTACATCATAATAGAGCCAGAGCATGATTGTCAGCGCCCCCGAGGCCCTTGCTCCGGGACCTGCCGTAAGCCTCCTTGCCACCTCTTTTTGCAGCATAAGCACCACCCTTGAAAAGGCCGCCCTCTCTCGAATAATCTTTGCCACCAGCGGCCCTGTAATATTATAAGGAGGGTTGGAGACAAGCTTGAGCTTCTCTGTCTTATTACTGAGTAGCACCGTAAAATCAACCTTCATGGCATCGCTCTGAATAAGCTCAAAATTTGACTCTCCGGCGAACCTCTCTTCAAGGTAGGCGCAGATGTCTCTGTCAAACTCCACGGCCAGGACGCTGGCTCCTGCCCGCAGGAGTTCTTCGGTGAGATACCCCGGCCCCGGGCCCACCTCAAGGACCCTGTCTCCCGGCGCTACCCCGGCGGCCCCCACAATACGCGCAAGTATTCCACGGTCTTTAAGAAAATGCTGGCCAAAAGCCTTCTTGGCCCGCCCTCTGTAGGGTTCAGTCACGCTTCGGACTCCGTTATGATATAAAGCGGTGAACTGATAGATATGCCACCGGATAATAACAAAAACAAGTGCCTTTACAGGGCGCTATATCAAAAATCAAAAAACGAGGGTATTGCGTTAAGGTCAAGGCCTTCTGTCCTGCCATCTTTCAGCCGCCAGTAACCGGCGGAGGCTACAAAGGCGGCGTTATCGCTGCAGAGTTTTTTCTCCGGGATAGTAACGTTAAGACCTTTTTCTTCACCTGCCAGCAGCGCCCTCTCCCGAAGACGCGAATTGCAGGCCACACCCCCTGCAAGTATGAGGTTAGGCGTATCCCAGGCCTCAAGGGCCCAAAAAGCTTTTTTCAGGAGCACATCCACCACAGCCTCCTGAAAGGACGCAGAGAGGTCTCTTATGGCGGACTCGCCAAGGGTCTCCTCTTTTTTCAGCTCATCTACATGGCGCAGAACCGCCGTCTTTATGCCGCTGAAACTAAAGTCAAGGCTCCCCTTCTTAAGATAGGGCCTCTTGAAGTAAAAGGCCTCCCTGCTCCCCTCACGCGCCAGCCTGTCCATAACCGGCCCCCCCGGATAGCCAAGGCCAAGGAGCTTTGCCGACTTATCAAAGGCCTCGCCTGCCGCGTCGTCAATAGTGCGTCCCAGGACCTCGTACTCAAGGTAACTATCAAGACGTATAAGCGTAGTGTGCCCTCCTGAGACCACAAGTGCCATAAGGGGAAAGTCGGGCTGCGCCGCCGGGGACCCACCCTTAGCGCCAAGAAAGGCGGCAAAGGGGTGGGCTACGATATGGTTTACCGCTGTAAGGGGGATTTTTCTCGCATATGAAAGGGCCTTGGCAAAAGAGAGGCCTATAAGGATAGAACCCACAAGGCCGGGCCCCTGCGTTACGGCGATGCCGTCTATGGAGTCCAAGTTGACGCCTGCCTTATGAAGGGCCTCTTCCACAACAGGTATAATGGCCTCAATATGCCGTCTTGAGGCAAGTTCGGGGACTATGCCCCCGTATTTGGAGTGTATGGAGTCCTGTGATGAGACCACTGAAGACCATAGTACCCGGCCGTCCTCCACGACGGCGGCAGCCGTATCATCGCATGAAGACTCTATGCCCAGGACTAACATTTATCTCTCACAATCAACTGCAGCGCCCGCAAAAACTCCTCAATATGGGCGTGTTTGGTAAAAAATCCCGGACTTACCCTTATGCCTCCCTCTGGAAAGGTGCGGGCCGTTCTATGTGCCTCTGGCGCGCAGTGCGTGCCGCATCTAACAAGGATGGAATAATCCCTGTCAAGGGCTATTCCCACTGGCACAGGGAAAAACCCCTCTATATTAAAGGTCAGAAGTGATACCCTCTCCGAGGCCTTCTTCGAGCCGATAATGGAGGCCCCTTTTATGGAGGTTACTCCCTCTATGAGCTCTTCCATGAGCGAGACCTCGGTGCGTCTTATCTTCTCCACGCCTGTGGAGATGACAAAATCCAGACCAGCCTTCAG
>JBHHUW010000015.1:0-27016 GCA_046753945.1 Thermodesulfobacteriota bacterium | reverse complement strand
CTTATAAAGGGGTTTTCCGGATTGCCGGGCATAGGCGAGAAGTCGGCCACGAGGCTCGCTCTTTTTGTCCTTAACTCAAAGAAAGGCTATGCCGAGGAGCTGGCGGCCGGCATACTTGACGTGCGCGAAAACCTCACGCTCTGCGCGGGTTGCATGGCCTTTTCAGATGTAAACCCCTGTGAGATATGTTCAGACACCGGGAGAAACGCCGGGACAATATGCGTTGTCTCCGACTTCAAGGACATGATGGCCCTTGAGTCCGCAGGTGATTACAGGGGGCAGTACCATGTTCTGCACGGAAATCTATCGCCTCTTAAATCCATAGGGCCTGAGGATCTCCGCATAAAAGAGCTGCTGCACCGTGTAAGGGATGAGGGTGTTAAAGAGGTAGTCCTTGCCACTGGCTTTGATTCCGAGGGCGAGGCCACTTCAATGTATCTCGCGAGGTTGTTAAAGCCCTGCGGAGTAAAGATAACGAGATTGGCCTCAGGCGTGCCCATGGGCAGCTACATAGAGTTTATGGACAGGGCCACGCTTGGAAGGGCCATGGCAGGTAGAAGAGAAGTCTCCTGAAGAGTGAGGGGACGAGTAATAATATAGGGAGAGGGAAAAAACATGGACAAATATACAGAGGTAAGATGGCACGGCAGGGCCCAGCAGGGCGTAGTAACGGCCGCCAAGCTTCTCGGTGAATCCTGCATGCAGGCCGGGTCGCATGTGCAGGCCTTTCCCGAGTTTGGACCGGAGAGGATGGGGGCGCCCGTAAAGGCCTTCAACAGGGTCTCCGATGCACCTATACGGATGCACTGCCGGGTGGAAAACCCCGGATTTGTGCTCATAGCCGACCCCACGCTCATATCAGGCACGGACAGCGGGGGCGGCCTCACGGTGGGGGCACATGAAGACGCCGTGTATATCATCAATACAACAAAATCACCTGAAGAGATGCGGGCTGAACTGGGGCTCGATGGAAAACCGGCCCATGTCTATACCGTTGATGCGGCCCATATCTCCATTGAGAGCATAGGCAGGATGATGCCCAATACAGCGCTTCTCGGGGCCCTCTCAAAGGTTACGGACGTAGTGCCCCTTAAGGCCGTAATTGCGAACTTCAGGAAAAACTACAGCAAGAAGTTCGGCGAGAAGGTGATAGAAGGCAATGTAAAGGCCATGCAGAGAGGCCATGACGAGGTAAGGGGTTAATAACCTTTAATTCCATATATGACCGGGGGAGAACGTGATATGAGTGATACGAAAGGTCCGCCCATAGGCGGCGTTATAGAGAGGGGCGGAACGGCCCATGAGTACACGACAGGGGGCTGGAGAAAGTTCAAGCCCGTTGTAGATTATGATAAATGCATACACTGCCTTATCTGCTGGGTGGTATGCCCGGACTCCGCTGTTAAATCTGACGCAGGCAAGATGACGGGTTTTGATATGGAGCACTGTAAGGGATGCGGAATATGCGCCAGCGAATGTCCTGATAAGGTTAGCGCTATTACAATGGAAGAGGAGGCCGACTAATGGCTATCGCAAGAGAGAAGAGAACTCAGATCGGGCTTACGGGTAACTCTGCCGTGGCAATGGCCATGATGCAGGTTAACCCTGATGTTTTTCCCGCCTACCCAATTACACCTTCCACTACCGTTGTGGAGGAGTTTTCAAGCTATGTGGCAGACGGTGCCGTAGATACTGAATTTATCGCAGTTGAGAGCGAACACTCGGCCATGAGCGCCTGCGTGGGCGCGGCGGCTGCCGGAGCAAGGGTTATGACCGCCACAAGCGCCCAGGGGCTTGCCCTTATGTGGGAGATGCTCTATATAGCCTCTGGCCTAAGGCTTCCCATAGTCATGTGTGATGGTAACCGCGCCCTATCGGCTCCCATAAACATACACTGCGACCACTCCGACACCATGGGCGCAAGGGACTCGGGCTGGATCCATCTCTACTCCGAGACAGTGCAGGAGGCCTATGATAATATCTTTCAGGCCGTGAGGATTGCCGAGCATCCCGATGTGCAGCTTCCCGTCATGGTCTGCCTCGATGGTTTTTTAACCACTCACTCCATTGAGAACTTCACGCCTCTTAGTAATGATGAGGCAAGGGGGTTTGTAGGTGAGTATACCCCTTCGAGGTCGCTTCTTGATACGGATAACCCCATTACCATTGGGGCCATGGCTCTGCAGGAGCCTTATATGATATTCAAGTACCAGCAGAGCGAGGCCATTAAGAGGGCCAAGAACGTTGTGCTCGAGGTGGGCAAAGAGTTTGAGAAAAAGTTCGGACGAGAGTACGGCGTTCTGGAGTCCTACAGGCTTGATGACGCCGATGTAGCCGTAGTTATACTCTCAAGCGCCGCCGGAACTACCAAGGTGGCCGTTGATGAGCTTCGAGCGCAGGGCAAGAAGGTTGGGCTGCTTCGTCCGAGGCTCTTCAGACCCCTGCCGCATGCTGAGATAGCAGAGGCCTTGAAGGGCGTAAAGGCCGTGGCCTGTCTTGACAGGGCTGATTCCATGAGCGGTTTTGGCGGTCCTCTCTTTAATGATGTGCGCTCCCTTTTATACGGGGCCGAGAGCCGCCCCCTGGTAATGGGCCGCATCTTCGGCCTTGGCGGCAGGGACTATAAGCTTGAGGACGCCATATCTGTCTTTGATGAGCTCTTGAAGGCCGAGGAGACAGGCAAAGTGGATGAACTTATCAAATATATAACCTTTGACCCTGAGGCGCCGCTAAGCAGTGATGCGTCCAGCTGTTAGAGCAAGGGGGATTTTATGGCTACGCTAAAGGATTTTGCGAAAAAAGAAGAACTTTTTACCGGGGGTCACAGGCTCTGTTCAGGATGCGGCATACCCCCTATAGTGAGGCTAATACTTCGAAACTATGATACGCCTGTTGTGGCGGCAAATGCCACGGGGTGTCTTGAGGTGGCCAGTACTGTATATCCCTACACCGCGTGGAGGATACCGTGGATACACTCTGCCTTTGAGAATTCCGCGGTAACCGTATGCGGCGCCGAGGCGGCCTATAAGGCCATGAAGAGAAAGGGTAAGATACCCGCTGATAAGGATATAAAGTTTATTGCCTTTGGAGGCGATGGAGGGACCTATGATATAGGGTTTCAGTCTCTCTCGGGCGCCCTTGAGAGAGGTCACGACTTTCTCTATGTCTGTTATGATAACGGCGCTTACATGAATACGGGTATCCAGCGCTCAAGCGCCACACCCTTTGCCTGCAGCACCACTACGAGCCCCGCGGGCACAGTTATCCCGGGAAAGCTGGAGAAGAGAAAGGACCTTACGAGGATAGTGGTGGCACATAATGTATCTTATGCGGCGCAGGCCTCACCGCACAACTGGTCTGATCTGGCGAAAAAGTCGAAAAAGGCCATCAATGCAAAGGGAGGCACCTTTCTTAATATAATCTCTCCCTGTCCCCTGGGCTGGTATACAAAGCCTGAGGACAGTATGAAACACGCCCGCCTTGCCGTGGAGTCCTGCTACTGGCCCCTCTACGAGGTAGAGGACGGCGTGCTTCGCGTGACATACAAGCCAAAGAATAAAATATCCATGGCAGAGTGGCTAAAACCCCAGGGCAGATTCAAGCACCTCTTCAAACCCGGCGCCGAGGCTCTCCTTGAGCAGGTTCAGACTGAGGTTGACAAGGACTGGGAGAAGCTCCTTGGTTTTGACGGCAAGGTGGTCTACTAAGGCGGCGTGAGGGGTCATGACTTCCAAGGGCTAATCCAAATGGGTCTAAGCGGGGCATGATAAGGACTTGACTAATATTTTCCTATGCGTGACTTTGCCTGTAGCGATATACGGTTACGCCAGTCCATATTGCCCGAAACAACACGCTTCGAGAGAGAAAAACTTTAATAGTAAAAAGCCCGGTTTGTTCCGGGCTTTTTATCTTGAAAAATATCTGAGAAGGGAGTTCTCTTATGGGTTCTAAAGATGATGGTTTTAAGGGCGAGCTTAAGGCACAGGTGGCCGCTTCCCTGAAGGCAGGGGATAAGGCACGCACCACAACATTGAGGATGATGCTAAGCGTTGTTACCAATAAAGAGATAGAGCTCCGCCGTGCCCTCGATGAAGGCGAGTCCGTGCAGGTGGTGCAGACCATGATACGCCAGAGACGCGATTCCATAGAGCAGTATGAGAAGGGCGGTAGAAGTGAGCTTGCCGATATAGAGAAAGCAGAGATAAAGATACTCGAAGAATTCCTTCCCGTTCAGCTTACCGTGGCCGAGGTGGAGGCCATCGTAAGTGAGACGGCAAGGGAACTTGAGGCCGCGTCCATGAAGGATATGGGCAGGCTCATGAAGGCCGTTATGATAAAGGTTAAGGGCAGGACAGGTGGAAAGGTGGTTCAGGAGGCCGTTAAAAAGGCGCTCTCCGCCTGAGGTCCGCGCTCATCCCGGGCCGTTACCACTGTGAGTGATCAAACCCTGCAGAAAAAAATAAAAGGACTGGTCTATGAAGATACAAGATATATACGAGAAGGCATACACACGGGGAATGGAAGTAGATCCGCGCGGGATTGAAGAGGTCCGGGCAGAGCTAAAGAAGATAAAAAAGGATTTTGAGGACCTTAAGGAGAAGAATAAAGAGACCTTTGATGGCGAGAGGCTTGTAAATCCATACTCAGATACCCGTGTGCTTTATCCGGGCACCGCCCATAAGGAGATAAAACGTGTTCTCGTAGGCATAGACATGGAGGTAGGCGAGATCCTCCTTGCCGACCGCCTCGGTGAGAAGGGCAGGCCCATTGACCTTATTATCGCCCATCATCCCGAGGGCAGGGCCATGGCTAACCTTCATGCTGTTATGAACATGCAGGCCGGAATAATGCTTAAATACGGTGTGCCCATAAACGTGGCCGAGGATATTATGGCCGAGCGTATCTCAGAGGTGCGTAGACGCATCATGCCAGCCAACCACATGCGCGCCGTTGATGCCGCCCGCCTCCTGGAGATGCCCTTTATGTGCATGCATACACCGGCAGATAACTCCGTTGTCTCATTCCTGCAGGGACTCTTTGATGAGAAAAAGCCTGCCTATGTATCTGATATTATAGAGCTGCTCGCTGAGATACCTGAGTATGAGAATGCCGCTAAAGAGGTGATGAGCCCTGATGTGGTCTGCGGAACTGGCAAGCGAAAGGCCGGTAAAATCTTTGTTGATATGACAGGCGGAACAGGGGGGTCCAAGAAGGCCTTTACTAAGCTCTCTAATGCCGGAGTAGGCACCGTGGTTGGAATGCATATCAGTGAGGATCACAGGAAGGAAGCTGAGAAAAATCACCTCAATGTAATCATCGCAGGCCATATGGCCAGTGATAATCTTGGCATGAACCTGCTCTTTGATAATATTCTCTCTCCTGATATAGAGATAGTGGAGACTGCTGGCTTTAGAAGAGTATCAAGGGCGTAGCCCACGGGGGCCCCGGGCCGGTGTAAGACCCTGGCAGTGTAGAAGAAGTGGGACGGCTAAAAAAAATGTAGTGGTCCTCTGTAAGAAGGCGCGGCCTCTAATAAATGCCGCAGTCATGGAAGCGGGCAAGTTAAGTGCGGCTTCGGCGCCGCAGCCTTGCCTTAGTGGTGGAGACTTAATAAGACAAAGTGGACAGCGCGACATTAGAGGCACTTGAGTTTAATGAGGTACTTGCTGCCCTTGCCGGTTTTGTACTTACAGAGCGGGGTAAGGAACTGGTCTATGCCATTAGACCGGGTAGAGACAAGGCCTCTATTGAGGAGTCTAACGCCCGTTTTACCGAGACCCAGGCCCTTACAGAGGCCTCCGGCAGATTGGCCCTCTCCGGGGTCCGCGATATCAGGCCCCTGCTTCAGAGACCATTCCCAGAGGGGGCATATCTCTCCGGTGAAGAGCTCCTTCAGTTAAGAGACAACCTTATCGTCTCAGGCAGGCTCAAGGCCATGGCCGGCCCTGCCTTTGTGAAAAAATACCCCGCGCTCTCGCCTCTCTTTAAGGGGCTCTCCGATAGCAAAGCCCTCTCAGATAGACTTACCCGCACTATTGATGATAAGGGCCTTGTCCTTGATGGCGCCTCCTCAAAATTAAAGGGTATCCGTGGTAAATTAAGGAGCTCCAAGACCCGCATAAGAGACCTTCTCGGGGGCCTTATTCAGGACCCTGACTCAAAAGAGGCCATTCAGGATGAGATAATTACCATACGAGACGACAGGTTCGTTCTCTCCGTAGTTGCCGGAAAACAATCGGAGATACCGGGCGTCATCCATGGCCGCTCGGGCAGCGGTGCCACTTTTTTCGTAGAGCCCATGGAGCTTGTGGGGCTAAATAACTCTCTATCCATACTTAAAAAACAAGAACTTGCCGAGGAGCGGGAGATATTAAAAGAAGTAACCGCACTGGTCCTTCTCTCAAGAGAAGATCTCCTCGGCGACCTTGAGCTTATCTCGGCCCTTGATGTAATGGCAGCCAAGGTTGTCTTTGCCCGTAAGACCGGCGCCGTTGTTCCGGAGGTAGGCGAAGGCGGCGAGATAAGGTTTACCGGGGCAAGGCATCCTCTTCTTGTCCTGCAGGAGTTAAGGGGAGGGGCCCCGGTAATCCCCGTTGATATAACAGTAGGGCCCGATATCCGCGTTCTCGTAATCTCCGGGGCCAATACAGGCGGTAAGACCGTTGCCCTGAAGACCCTGGGGCTTCTTACCCTCATGGCTTCATCAGGCTTGCCTCTTACCACTGGGGCGGGCTCACGGGCCGTAATCTTCGACTCTGTCTTTGCCGATGTTGGAGACAGGCAGGATATCGGTGCAAGCCTCAGCACCTTCAGCGCTCATGTAAGACGCATTACTCTCTTCTTGAAGGAGGCAGGTGCGGCCTCACTTGTCCTTATAGATGAGATAGGCGCAGGCACGGACCCATCTGAGGCCGAGGCCCTGGGCCTTGCCGTCCTTGAAAAATTTAAAAAGGCCGGGGCCCTTAGTGTTGTTACTACCCACCTTAACCTTATAAAGGCCCATGGGGCCGTGGACCCGGCCTACGAGAACGTCTCCGTAGAGTTTGATGAGGCAACGCTTGAGCCAAGGTACGGCCTTGTATACGGTGTGCCGGGTCCCAGTCTTGGCATTAATATCGCCGGGGCCCTGGGCCTTCCATCGGAGCTTATCAATGAGGCGCGCTCTTATATAAAGGGGGGCGAAGGGGCCTTTGTAGAGTCCATAAGGGTTATAGAGAAGGAGAAAGAGAGGCTCCGTACCACCAATGAGCGGCTGGCCATTGTGGATGTAAGGCGTCAGGCCGAGCTAAGGCGTCTACGAGAAGAGAGAGGTGCCCTTATAAAGGGGGCAAAGAAGCGTATTAAGGCCATTGTAGAGGAGGCCAGAGAAGAGGTAGCCCGTTTGAGGCTGGACTTTGAGAAGTCCGTTAAGGAGGCCAGGAAGGCAGGGGTTGGAAAGGGGACAAAGGAATCAGGTATTGATACAAGGGCCTCGGCCTCTATGGCAAGGGCGGGAGAGAAATTTATCGGTAAATTTGCCGAGAAGCAGAGGGTCCCTCTCAGCAAAAGGCTTCCTTTTGAGGGTGAGAAGGTAAGGCTCGCTGGTTCACGGACAAAGGGTGTTGTCACAAGGGTGGATAAAGAGGCCCGAAAGGCCGAGCTCTTAATGGGCAGCGTCAAGGTCTGGGTGGATATAAAGAAGCTGGAGCTTAGCGGGTCACGTGAGAAGAATCAAGAGAGTTATGCACACGTGGAGCTTAAGACCGATTCTGGCGGGGGGCATGGCGCTAAGGGTGGCGGGGAAATCAGTGGGAGGCTTAATATTATCGGGCTTCGCTATGAGGAGGCCGTTAAGGAGCTTACAAGGTTTATTGATAACGCCCACCTTGAGGGGCTTGTCGTGGTGGAGGTCATTCACGGCATGGGCACGGGGGCCCTTAAAAATGCCGTAGCCGAGCATTTAAGAGAGAGGGTAGAGGTTAAGAGTTTCGAGCCCGGCCCGCCAGAGGGCGGCGGAGCCGGTGTAACTGTTGTATACTTAAAGTAATAGGGCATAGGGCGTTCTGGTGTATATTGAAAACATAGAGGTGAGCCCATTTATTTTCTTTTAACAGATGCAGCGTGGGAGGATGAAGTATGTTTAAAGGTAGTGTGCTGATTCCCCTTATTGGTTTTCTTTATCCTACTTTCTTTTTTCCAAAAGAAAGCGGGAGGGTCTATATAATCATATGATACCAAAAGACAAGATAGAAGAGGTGAGGGAGAGGACGGCCATTGTTGCTCTCATAAACGAGTACGTGCCGCTAAAAAAACGTGGCGCCAACTGGTTGGGGCTCTGTCCGTTTCACTCCGAGAAGACGCCTTCTTTCTCTGTTAATGAGGATAAGAAGATTTTCCACTGTTTTGGCTGCCACGAGACCGGGAGCGCCATAACCTTTCTTATGAAAAAAGACGGTATGGCCTTTCCCGAGGCGGTACGGGAGCTGGCCCGGCGGTGCGGCGTCACAATTCAAGAGGAGAAGGGCGCTTCCGACGGCATTAAAGATTCGCTCTACAAGGTGAACAGATCGGCTAAAGACTATTTTGCACAGATGCTTTTTTCAAGAGAAGGCGAGAGCGCCCGGAAATATCTCAAGCAAAGGGGTTTTACAGATAAGGAACTCATTCTGAAGTTTGGGGTGGGTTACGCTCCCGGGGGGTGGAGCGGGCTCATACGTTATCTTGAGAGGGCCGGCTACACTGCCGGGCTTGCCGAGAAGGCAGGGCTTGTAAGCAAAGGGGATAAGGGCTCTTACGACAGGTTCCGCGAGAGGCTTATATTTCCAATCACCGATATAAGAGACCGCGTTATAGGTTTCGGAGGGCGCGCCCTTGGTGAGCGCGGCCCAAAATATCTTAATTCCCCGGAGACAGTGCTATTTAAGAAGGGAGAGACCCTTTTCGGCCTCTTTCAGGCAGGGCCGGCTATTAAAGAGCAGGGCTTCGCTATAGTAGTTGAGGGGTACTTTGATCTGCTGGCCATGGTTGCCGCTGGTTTTACCAACACCGTGGCCACCCTTGGAACGGCCCTCACAAAGGCACATATAAGGATACTTCGCGGGCATGCACGGAACGTCTATACACTCTTTGATGCTGATGAGGCAGGGGTGAAGGCCTCACTAAAGAGTATGGAGCTCTTTATTGAAGAGGATATTAGATGCAGGGTTGTAACAATTAAAGGCGCCAAAGACCCTGATGAGTTTCTTGCTTCCAGCGGCGCTCTGGAGATGAAGAAGGCCATAACCGGGGCCGCCCCGCTTATGGAGTTTTACTTGAAGGGCCTCGAATCTGACTGCGGGATCAAGACCCCTGAGGGCAAGGCCGCTTTTCTTAATGGCGCGCTTCATTATATATCAAGGATTGGCAACCTTGCCGAGCGGGACCACTATGCCTCTTATGTGGCATCTCTGCTACAGATGCCGCCTGCCTCGGTCTACGAGGCCCTGCGCTCCGGCGGTGCGCAGCAACGCGATAATAGTATTTCGTCCGGTGACTACTCCGTGAGAAAAAGCATAGCATCTCTTCGAGGTCCTACGCTCGTTGAGTTTATTCTCCTTAAAGCTGTCCTTGGCAAGAGGGGCCTTTACTCTGCTGTTGTCAGGGAGGCCGTTGAGGCCTTTGACGATAATAGCCTTAAAAAAGCCGGGGTCATTATCTGCGAGGCCATGGAGGGTAGAGGCGCTCTGAGGGTTGACGAGCTGGCCGATGCCTTTGAGAGGGCTGACGTTGATGGATTTTTGAAGACAGGGCTCCTCTGTCTTGATGACGACTTTATGGAGGACCCGGAGAGGATGTTTAAAGATAGTTTGAAAAAGATTCTAAACAGGGGTAAACTAAAAAAGGCTACAAATGATATGCTCGGCAGGCTTCGGGACTCGGGGCAGACTGAGCTTGTGGAGAAGATAAAAAACAGGATTGAGAAAAAGGGTTTTTAAGTTTTCCTTCATCTTTGCCGGATTTGTTCGATACTTATAGTATGGTAAGGTCGATAGATATGGAAGAGGATGATAAGACGACCCGTTTTGCCGCTGTGGAGTCTCAGCTTGAGGACGCGGCCAGGGGCGCGTCCGTAGCCGGGACAAGCGCCGTTAAGGACCTGGTAAGGGCTTACCTCAAGGAGATGGGGGCAGTTCGACTCCTTACAAGAGACGAAGAAGTTCACTTTGCCCGCGCCGTGGAGCAGGGCATGCTTGGGGTAGCGCGCGAGCTGCTTAAGACCAGGGTGATAATAGAAGAAATAAACTCCCTTGACGAGAGGCTTAAAAAGAGAAAGTGCGAGGACCATGAAGTAATAGAATATGATGATGACGACGGTCTCTTAAGCGAGTCAGAGGCTGTTCTTAAAGAGCTCCTTTCCAAGATAGATGAGGCGAGGAAGTTATACGAGAAGAGGGGAGTCAAGATAAAGCCCGGGGGTAGACCACCCGAGGCCCTGCTTGTCTTGCTCCTTGAAATAGATAAGCGTGGCAATATTTTCACAAGCGCCGTAGCGAGGCTAACGGAATATGAGGGCGAATACAAGCGGATCCGTAGAAAACTTCGGAGGCTTGATAACATTCTGGCCCGCTCCGGTAAGGACGCGAAAAGGCCTGTAACGCCCCTTCTTGTAGGCAGAACCATTGAGGATGTGCGCATCGAGGCCGAGGCGCAGAAGAAGTTGGAAAAGTCCCTGAAGCGCAAGGTGGGCCTTGGTTATGATGACTTAAGTGAGACACTCATGGCAATATGCCTTCATGAGCATGAGATAGGCGCGGCAAGGGATATTCTCATTAAGTCCAACCTCCGCCTTGTTGTGAGTATTGCGAGAAGGTATCTTAACAGGGGTCTGCAGTTCATGGACCTTATCCAGGAGGGTAATATCGGCCTTATGCGGGCCGTTGAGAAGTTCGAGTATCAGCGGGGCTACAAGTTCTCTACCTACGCCACCTGGTGGATACGCCAGTCCATATCACGCGCCATAGCAGACCAGGCAAGGACCATACGTATCCCCGTCCATATGATAGAGACTATAAATAAACTCCTTCGCACAGTTCATTATTTTGTCCAGAGCTGCGGCAGGGAGCCCACTGTGGAGGAACTGGGCGAAAAACTTCTCTTTCCAGTGGAGAAGGTGAGGAAGATACTCAAGATGGCCAGGGAGCCTATCTCCCTTGAGACACCTGTGGGCGATGACGGTGACAGTCTCCTCGGCGACTTCATAGAGGATAAGGACGCCATGGTCCCCCATGACGAGATAATGAGCAATGATCTCAGCGGACGTATGAACGAGGTCCTCTCCACTCTTACGCCAAGAGAGGAAAAGGTCCTGAGGATGAGGTTCGGTATCGGTGAGACGCAGGACCATACGCTTGAGGAGGTGGGCGCGCATTTTGAGGTAACGCGTGAGAGGATACGCCAGATTGAGGCAAAGGCGCTCAGAAAGTTAAGACACCCCAAGAGGTGCAGACAGTTGAAGTCTTTTTCCTGAGGGTTTGTCTCAAGTCAATACAGGGAAAGTTGTTTTTTTTAGTGTAATTTTTTTGTTTGTAAGTTATCTTTTTTAAAGGAAAAAGTACCTTTATTAAAGAAAATATAAAAAAATTATTAAAATTAGATGAATTTTCCTTGACTTTTCTTTAGGAATCTATAAAATAATACTCAACTGCTGATTAGAGCAAATCCTTGTGCTCATGGTGGGCTTAAGGAAAAGAGGTAACGGTTGCCATTCTATAGTCCGCTGAGGCTGTATGGATGGTTTTTTTTTTGAAAATTGTATAATTGAGGGCTTTTTAGTTGTTTTTGGCTTTTTCTAAAGATGGAGTCGATATTATGGAAAGAAGACTGATTACAGCCATAGCGGTTCTTGCCGCCACTCTGTTTTTAAGTCCCACACTCTCAACTGCTGAAACAATTGGCAGTTACACCGATGGTACAGTGGCGAACGGTATAGCATCCTCAAGGCATAACCTCGGCTGGTACGGCAGGGTCTTAAGGACAGAAGGCACTACACAGATATGCGTCTTCTGCCATACGCCTCACCATACGAATACGCAGTCGACTCCGCTCTGGAACAGAGACGTCTCCAACTCCGTAAACTATGCTGCCTATGGCACGACCATTGCCGGTACTACTATTAATAACGCTGACCTCGGGGGCCCCACTCTGGCCTGTCTGAGTTGTCACGACGGCACTACCACCTTCGATAGCCTTGTAAACGCCCCTGGTAAGGGCGGCCTTGTCCCAGGAGGCCAGGACGGCATACTCACTACAGGCGGCTCCACCGTACAATGGATATTTAAGATGCCCGGCAATCTCTTTGAGAGTCAAAACTTTGATCATTTCGATACCACGGGGGGGGCGTGTGCGGGTTGTCATAGTTCCTTTTTTGGCGGGCCTCCACTTGTTGGTACCGCGTCCACGGTTCAGGCCCTCGCTATTGGTGAAGACCTTACGAATGACCACCCCGTCTCAGTACCTTACTCGGCCTCATCCAAGGCGAGCCTAAGGCCTATAAACACTATAATAGGTGACATTGACCTCACTCTCGGCCTTGTTAATACAACGAGCTACTATACCAACCTCCAGCAGAACCGTTGGGCAGTATCGGGATTTATCTCAAGCACGGCGAGTATAGGTTCTATACTGAAAAACAATAAGGTAGAGTGCAGCTCATGCCACGACCCGCACTTCCGTAATCTCAGCTACGATGAGGTGGACAGCACATACACCTATGCCAACCATAGCGATGGGTCAACAAGCGGTGGCCCCCATTGGTGCTCAGGCGGTGAGGACTGCGCCGACGGACTCTTCCTCAGAAGGGTGGGCGGCAACACAGGCAGCGGAGTCTGCCGGACATGCCACAACAAATAAAGATTCTCCTCCACTGAGGATTGATGAATCAAGACCTGTCTTTAGAAAAAAAGGCAGGTCTTTTTCTTTACAGATTTGACCGTGGCTCTAATATG
Source organism: Thermodesulfobacteriota bacterium (assembly GCA_046753945.1). GTDB lineage: Bacteria > Desulfobacterota > GWC2-55-46 > GWC2-55-46 > JADFVP01 > JAJRZX01. The sequence continues at coordinate 14,054 of JBHHUW010000015.1, read as the reverse complement.
CTGTGAATTTGCTCGTGTGGTTATACAACCTCTCCGGGTGAAAAGTTATTTATTAGAAGGCGAGATTAAAGGACTGACCCTTTAATTATTTTGACATCTAAATATTTTTTGTTATAATCCTGTTTTTTATCTGTAGAGACTTCCGTACTTATTGCTCTATATTGTCCATGCGTAGATGCAGAGGTAAGTCTTGCTTATGGACGAAGAGGGCAGGGGGAAAATTGAAACGCGGGGAGCTTGCAGAGATGGATTCAGGTTCTTTGTTTAGTTATATTCGATGGGCTACTGGTTATAGGGAGAGAGTCCAAAAGAATATCTAATAATAGAGAAAATTTTTGTATAGAGGGGGTGTTATTTTTTGTCAGAGGTAAAGGTTTATGAAGGCCAGCTTGAGAAAGCCATCAGGATACTCAAGCGCAAACTGGCCCAGGACGGAACCTTCAAGGAGATTAAGAAGAGAAGGTTCTACGAAAAACCAAGCGTAAAGAAAAAGAGAAAGCGTCAGGAGGCGGCAAAGCGCCGCGCAAAGGCCATGAAAAAATCCTCAAGGCGTCAGTTTGGTTGAGCAGAGCCCTCAACAAGGGTTGTAACGATATCCGGATCAGCAAGTGTAGATGTGTCGCCAAGGTCATCTCGGCGCCCCCTTGCAATTCTCCGGAGTATCCTTCTCATTATTTTGCCGCTTCTGGTCTTAGGCAGCCCCACCGCGAACTGGAGTTTATCCGGTCTCGCGATGGGGCTTATCTCTGTGCCCACATGTTTTAAAAGGGCCGCCAAGAGCTCACTATCTCCTGTGGCTCCCTTCTTTAAGACTACAAAGGCATAGATGCCCTCGCCTTTTATCTCATGGGAGTAGCCGACTACGGCGGCCTCGGCCACGAGCTCGTGAGAAACCAGCGCGCTCTCTATCTCCGCCGTGCCAAGCCTGTGCCCCGATACGTTAAGTACGTCGTCTATCCTTCCCATGAGCCACCAGTCACCGTCTTCATCCTTTCGCGCGCCGTCGCCGCTTAGATATTTGCCTGGAAACATGGAGAAGTAGACATCTTTATATCGTGCGTTACCCTCATCGCCGTGCATGCCCCGGAGCATGCCCGGCCAAGGTCTTTCTATTACAAGCCAGCCGCCTTCATTTACCCCGGCTTCGGTACCGTCTTCTCTAAGGGCCTTTGGCAGTATACCGAAAAAAGGCTTTGTGGCTGAACCGGGCTTAAGCGTTGTGGCCCCCGGGAGCGGTGAGATGAGTATCCCTCCCGTCTCGGTCTGCCACCAGGTGTCAATTACAGGTATTTTTGAGGCGCCTACAACGCTGTGATACCACATCCATGCCTCGGGGTTGATGGGCTCGCCAACAGAGCCCAGCAGTTTGAGGCTTGTAAGGTCATGTTTCTTCACAGGTCCATCGCCGTGCCTCATGAGCGCCCTTATGGCCGTAGGCGCTGTGTAGAAGATATTCACCTTGAATTTTTCAACTATCTCCCAGAACCTGTCTGGCCCGGGGTAGGTGGGGATGCCCTCGAACATTAGCGTAGTGGCCCCAGAGGCCAGAGGGCCGTAGACTATGTAGCTGTGCCCCGTTACCCAGCCGATGTCGGCGGTGCAGAAGAATATGTCCTCTTCCTTGTAGTCAAAAATCCATTTAAAGGTGAGGGCCGAGTAGAGCAGGTACCCGCCTGTTGTGTGTACCACGCCCTTGGGTTTACCCGTGGAGCCGCTTGTGTAGAGTATGAAGAGGGTCTCCTCGGAGTCCATGGCAACGGGTGCGTTTGGTTTGGTCATGCCCGGTGCCGAGACCTCGTCATGCCACCATGTGTCGCGGCCCTCTTCCATGGAGACTTCGCCCCCTGTCCTCTTCACTACTATTACGTCTTTTACCTCGGGACAGGTAAGAAGGGCTTCATCAGCGGTTTTTTTCATGGCGATATTTTTGCCGCCCCTTTTACCCTCGTTAGAGGTTACGAGAAGGCGCGAGCCCGAGTCAATAATCCTCTCCGAGAGGGACGATGCGCTAAAACCTCCAAAAACTACGCTGTGCACGGCCCCTATTCTTGCGGCGGCAAGCATTGATATGGCAAGCTCAGGTATCATGGGAAGGTAAATGGTGATACGGTCACCTTTTTTAATGCCCTTACTTACGAGGACATTTGCAAAGCGGTTTACCTCATAGTAAAGCTCCTGATAGGTATATGTCCTGTATGAGCCATCGTCGCCCTCCCAGATGATGGCGGCCTTGTTTCGCCTCCAGGACTTCAGGTGCCTGTCAACGCAGTTGTATGAGGCATTAAGCCGGCCGTTAAGAAACCACTTTACCTCTGGGGTACGAAAGTCATATTCCAGGACCTTATCCCATTTTTTTGTCCAGTCCAGGTTTTCCTCTGCCATCCTGGCCCAGAAACCCTCGGGGTCCTCAATGGATTCTTTATAAAGGGTCTCGTACTCCTGAGGGCTCTTTATATATGCTCTTTCTGAGACATCGGGAGCGGGTGGAAAGTGCCTCTTTTCATGTGAGAGAACGTCTATGCCTTCGCCTTGTTTCGTCTTATTCTCGCTCATGGTCAGGGCTCCTGTTTATTAAGGGTTATAAGAAAAAAATACTTTATAGGAGGTCTCAAGTCAACAAATAAAGCTTCTCCGCTCCGCTCTTATCCGGTGAGCCTTGCACTCTCACAGACGTCTTCTTGCATAAAATCCACGGATATGTTAAAAATTTTTGTCAAAATCATTTGTGAGGCGCTTCTTGTAATGATAAATGCAGTTAAGGGTTTTAACGATATATTGCCGTCTGAAGGTTTTCTCTGGAGCTTTGCCACCGATGAGGCCGCGGCTCTCTTCGCCACTTACGGCTACGAGGTTATGAAGGTGCCCGTAGTGGAGAAGACAGAGCTATTCTCCCGCTCAATAGGGCAGACAACGGATATAGTGGAAAAAGAAATGTATACCTTTGCCGACAGGCGGGGCGCTTCACTGACGCTTCGTCCCGAGGGCACGGCATCGGTAGTTAGGGCTTATATTGAGCGCCGGCTCTTTGAGGTTCCTCTGCAGAAGATTTTCTACACCGGTCCCATGTTTCGTTATGAGAGGCCTCAGAAGGGCAGGTACAGGCAGTTTTATCAGATAGGTGCCGAGGTCCTCGGCGATGCCAGTCCACGGGCCGAGGCAGAGATGCTTGAGATGCTTACTCGCTACCTTAACCGCCTTGGCCTCAAGGGTGTATCACTACAGATAAACTCCCTTGGTTGTTCTGAGTGCAGGCCCACGTACAGGGATAGTCTGTACTCATATCTCCTCGAAAAAAAAGAGGCTTTCTGTGGCGATTGTGTTCGGCGCATGGAGTTTAATCCCCTGCGGGCTCTTGACTGCAAGGTCCCCGGATGCATAGAGGCTACAGAAGCGGCCCCCTCCATCGTAGAGTCGCTCTGCCCGGAGTGCGAGACTCACTTCAAGGAGGTGAGGGGGGCTCTCGCCATGCTGAAGGTGGCCTCCGTGATAAACCCCCGTATGGTGCGGGGCCTTGATTATTACACTAAGACTACCTTTGAGATAGTGGCCGAGGGCCTTGGCTCGCAGAATACTGTTGCCGCAGGCGGCAGGTATGACGGCCTTGTAAAAGAGCTTGGCGGCCCGGAGACGCCCTGTATCGGCTTTGCCATTGGCATTGAGAGGCTTGTTATGCTCTTAAAAGAGACTGGCACGGTAAGGCCTGCCCCCCTTGTTGTCTTTATAACCCTTGGCACTGAGGCCGAGGCGCGGGCCGTGGACCTTATCGCCGGGCTCCGTGAGCGCGGAATGAAGGTGATAGAGGATTTTTCCACTACTACGCTTAAAAAGAGGATGAAAAAAGCCGATAAGCTGGGGGCGTCTTTCTCCGTCATCATCGGTGAGGACGAGCTTGGCGGCGGCGTGGCCGCCGTAAAGGACATGAGCTCCGCACAGCAGGAAAAGGTCCCTTTTGAGGCCCTTTATGAGAGGCTCAGCCGTGGTGATTAACGTACTCTTCAATATCGTACCAGCTATCTGGACCAGCGACCAGGGATCCTATTTTCTCTACTCCCAGGGTGAAAAAATCCCTCTCTTTATTGCCATATTTTTCTTTTTTATTCTTTTCCTCGCGGCCATAGTCCTTGTGCTCTGGATTGCAATGCCTTTGTCTATCTTTACTATGAAAAAACTTCTCAAGGAGTGTGTGGCAGAACAGAAGAAGACCAATACCCTTATTAAAAAGATGATGGAGGCTGAGCAGAGCAGAGTGATACAGGAGAGGGACTTGCCTGAGATAAGGCCCATAAAGGATGAACCCCGTGACTTTTAAGGCGCTTCAGGGCGCTTTCGCCCCCCGTCCATATTACACCCTTAAGATCTGAAGAAGAATTTATGAAGATTACAGACGTAGAGTTCGCGGCATCAGCCACGGGGAAAAAAGACTACCCCGCGGCGGGTCTGCCGGAGTTAATGCTTATCGGAAGAAGCAACGTCGGCAAGTCCTCCCTTATAAACAAGCTCGTCAACAGAAAAAAACTCGCCCGTACAAGTTCAACGCCGGGTAAGACGCAGACCGTGAACTTTTACCGGATTAACAAAGGTTTTTTCTTTGTGGACCTTCCGGGTTTTGGTTATGCCCGGGTGCCACGTGATGTGAAGAAGGCCTGGGGGCCTATGATAGACCGCTACATTGCATCAGGCCGTAATATCTCAGGGGCCATAATAGTCCTTGATATAAGGAGGACACCGGGTGAAGCCGAGCAAGACCTCTACAACTGGCTTGGCGGCCTAAAAATTCCCTTGCTAACGGTCCTTACCAAGGCAGATAAGTTATCAAGGTCGCGCCGCGAAAAGAAAGCCCGCGAGGTAGGCGCCCTCCTTCCAGGCCACACTCCTGTTGTCTTCTCGGCGCTGAGCGGCCTTGGAAAGGATGTCCTTATGAAGCATGTTCAGACCCTGATAGAGGACCGACAGTGAGCTTTACCCTTGAGATTACAGGGCTTGCCTATGGAGGAAGCGGCATTGGAAGGGATTGTTGCGGAAAAGTGGTCTTTGTCCCCTTTACAACGCCGGGAGACGTAATTGAGGCAGAGGTTATTAAAGAAAAAAAACGCTTCAGTGAGGCAAGACTCCTCAATATCTTAAAACCCTCTCCCCTTCGAGATGAGGCCCTCTGCCCTGTGTACGGACAATGCGGCGGCTGTCACCTCCAGCATATACGCTATAGCGAGCAGGTCTTGTGGAAGGAACGGATCTTCTCTGAGACCCTTAAGAGGATAGGGGGCCTGGAACTGCCGCCCCTTGACCCGCCTGTGTCCTGCCAGAGCCAATATCATTACCGCTCAAAGGTCAGGTTCCATGTAAGGGGCCGTAGGTGGGGGTTTTTCAGGAAAGGAACCGTAGACATAGTTGAGATTGCCGGCTGTCCCATCGCAGACCCCATGATTAACAGTGCCTTTGCGGAGTTAAGGTCTTTTATAACTCATGATGCGGCCATGAAGCCCATTGGAAGGTTCCTATCTTCCGTTGAGATAGGGGTAAGTCCCCAGGATGAGAGGGTAGTTGCCTCCATTACTCTGCGTAGACCCCTTCAGGGTATACCTTGGGAGTCTATGCTATCTGCCATTAAAGTGCTAAAGGGCCTGGAAGTAGGCGTTGCATCCGCAAGGGGTAGAGGGCGAGCGCTCTATAAGGGCGGTGATAGGGAGCTGCTTTACAAGACTGGCGGCTTAACGATGAGCTCTCATGTAAGTTCATTTGCCCAGATAAACAGGGTGCAGAATGAGAGGCTCATTCGGCGGGTCCTTGATTACGCCTCATTAAAGGGGGACGAGAGTATTGTAGAACTCTTCTGCGGGGCCGGTAACGTGAGCTTTCATCTTGCTCTTCACTCAACCAGGCTTCAGGCCGTGGACTCTGATGAAGGGGCTATTAGAAGGGCCCGGCAATGGGCGAAGGAGGCAGAGGGCGAGTTTCATGGCCTGGAATTCTTTGCCATGGAGGCAGCAAAATGGCTTGAGGAAAACCTTAAAACCCTTGAAACTTCTCATCTTGATATGGTAGTATTAGACCCTCCAAGAGCAGGTGATAGTGAGACAATTGAATTGCTCGGCAGGCTTCTGCCCAGCTCTATTATATATGTCTCATGCAGCCCACCTACAATGGCAAGGGACTTGAAGATGCTTGCACATGCCGGATATGATGTCTCGCGGGCCTCAATTATAGACATGTTCCCTGAGACCAGCCATATAGAAGGAATAGCCTTACTTTCTTTTGGAAAAAAGAAAGTAAGACAAAGAAAACCAACGGGGGAATAAGATTAATACCATTGAACATACATTATCCTCCCACGCTGCCCTGGAAAAAAGAAAGTAAGACAAAGAAAACCAACGGGGGAATAAGATTAATACCATTGAACATACATTATCCTCCCACGCTGCCCTGGAAAAAAGAAAGTAAGACAAAGAAAACCAACGGGGGATTAGACTTGATACATTGATGTCACAATCTGCGCCCAGCGTTGCAAAAAAAAACAGTAAGGATGAACTTATGAAAAACCTTCCTATTATAAAAGAGTTAGAGGAAGAGCTTAAGAAAGTAGAGAGAGAGCTGCGCTTTGAGGTCCCAAAAGAGCTGCGTATCGCCGCGGCCCATGGCGACCTCAGCGAGAACGCCGAGTACGATGCGGCAAAGGAGCGCAAGACCTTTCTTGAGGCAAGGGCCGCGCACCTTATGGAGAGGATAAACTCCCTCTCGTCTCTTAAGATTGCAAGTATCCCCTCGGATTCCGTGGGTTTTGGCTCGCGCGTTCAGCTTGAGGACTTAAACTCCGGTGATTCTCTGGAGTACGAGCTTGTAACACCTGAGGAAGTTGATGCGAGAAATGGAAAAATATCCATCGCAAGCCCTGTTGGAAGGGCGATGATGGGAAAAGGCATAGAAGATGAGGTGACGGTAAAGCTTCCAACAGGGCTTAAAGAGTACGTGATTACAGGTTTCAAGACCCTTCACACCCTGCTCTCCGAGGGAGAAGGGTAGGGTTTTACGGACATCATAGGCGTTCTAAAGACAAAAACACACTAAACAAGGGAGTATGCAATGAAGGTTGAAAAGAAGTTTTTTTTGCTCTCAACGTCTTTATTAATTCTCTTTCTTATCTCATTGGGCGCAGCCCCTTCGGCCTTTGCCGGCACTCCTCACGCGCCAGAGCATAAAGCTGAACATCACTGGAGCTACGAGGGTGATACCGGCCCGGAGCACTGGGGCAGCCTGGATGAAAAATACAAGGCCTGCTCCGAAGGTAAGAGCCAGTCCCCAATTGATATCACAGGAGACCTCAAGGTCTCTCATGACAAGCTGGAATTGCACTACAACCCTACTAAGATAAATATCCTTAATAATGGACACACTATTAAGGTCTCCTATGATAAAGGAAGCTACATAAAGGTAAACGGTGAGAAGTTTGCCCTCGCGCAGTTCCATTTCCATGGTCCCAGCGAGCACACTGTAAATGGAAAACACTCCCCCATGGAGATGCACCTCGTGCATAAGTCCAGGAAAGGCGGCTATGCCGTCGTGGGCGTGCTTATAGAGAATGGCAGTGAGAACAAGGCCTTCGCCAAAATGTGGAGCCACCTGCCGGAACATGATGGCCAGAAAAAGAGCCTCAAGAAGACCGTTAACGCAAAGCGCCTTCTGCCAAAGGACAAGTCATACTACCGCTACTCTGGTTCTTTTACCACGCCTCCATGCACTGAAGGGGTAAAGTGGTTTGTCATGAAGAACAAGATCCAGCTCTCAGCCGATCAGCTCAAGACTTTCGGTAAGATAATGCACGGTGACAACAGACCCGTAATGCCCCTTAACGGCCGTGTTATCGGCACATCAGGCTCATAGAATCATAGGTTAGGTGATATAGGCCAGGAGAGGGCCCCCGCATAGGGGCCCTCTCTTTTGTCATGGTGGTAATGTGGGCGGTAATGGATTACTCTTTAAGCGATGCCGCAAGCCTCTTCTCTACAGAACGGACCTTTTCTCTCATACGGTCCATGGGCCTGCCCGGCCTTATGTCCATTGATATATTGATTAAGGCCCGACCCGTCTCTGTAAGGGCCTTTGTCTCGCATCCCTTTAAAAGGGCCATTACTTCGTCCCATTCGCCCTCTACTACCGTACCCATGGGGGTGAGGCTGTAAGGCAGGCCGCTATCCTCCACTACGCCGATAATATGAGAGACAAACTCACTCAGGCTCTCTCCGGCCCCTATGGGTATGACGCTGAACTGGACTACCATATAGACCTCCATTTTTAATATGAGTAAGGCTCTGTAGTGAGCTATGACCAGATACCATCTATACGGGCCTGGCAAAAAGGACACATTGAGCCTTGAAGCAGAGCCTCACCTGTGCTGAACCCCAATCTCTCTATGATGAGTTCGCCGCAGTTGTAGCAGTATGTGGACTCACCCTGAAGACCGGGGATATTCCCTGTGTAAACATACCTCAGCCCCTCGCCGAGGCCGATGTCACGGGCCTTTATAAGGTCATCTGCGCTTGTTGGCGGCGCGTCCAAAAGTTTATATGTGGGGTAAAAGGCGCTTATATGCCAGGGCATGGTCTTGTCCGTCTTGTATATCCACCTGGCAATATCACGGAGCTCTTCAGGAGAGTTGTTGTAACCGGGGATGATAAGTGTAGTCACCTCCACCCAGATGCCGAGCCTACGCATCTCTATGATGTTATCAAGGACAGGTCCAAGCCTTGCCCCGCATACTTTTTTGTAAAATCCCTCGGTGAAGGCTTTTATATCCACATTGGCCGCGTCCAGAACCCCCTCGAGTTCACCAAGGCATTCTGCTGTCATGTAGCCGTTGGTTACAAAAATGTTCTTTAACCCTTGCTCCTTTGCCTGCAGAGCCGTATCTCGTGCAAACTCAAAAAATATGGTGGGCTCGGTATAGGTATAGGAAAGGCTCCTGCACCCCGCCTCCATGGCCGCCTGCGCTACATCACCGGGGCTTGCCGCACGGCCCGGTATCTCTTTAAATTTGCGGGCCTGGGAAATCTCGTAGTTCTGGCAATGGAGGCACCTGAAGTTGCACCCCGCTGTGGCTATGGAGTATGTGGTTGTGGAGGGGAGAAAGTGGAAGAGGGGTTTTTTTTCTACAGGGTCGATATGTTTGGCAATAAGAGAGCCGTAGACAAGTGTATTAAGAACACCGCCGCTATTCTCCCTTACGCCGCAGATTCCCCGCCTGCCCTCTTTAATATGGCAGTGGAAGGAGCAGAGCCGGCAATCTACGCTCTTATCGGCTCTCCTTGTGTAGAGAGAGGCCTCTCTCATTATTCATCCCTTCGCCATTCCACTCTGGCAAGTTTGACCCCGTCGCTCCACTTGTATTCAAGCTCGCCTTTGTATGCCTTCTTAAGTATGGCCCCTATTCTCTGGGCAAGCTTTTCCGTGGTTGTTGTCACCTCCAGATTCCGGGCCGTCTCTTTTATTTCTATTATCCTCTCGAGGGGATTATGGTACATGGCGCGTTTTTCCTTGTTGCGGATCAGGTTCACAATCTCCTCGCTATGAGCCGCAACAAAAGTACCCTCAAGGGTGACAAAGCCTCTTGCAAAGCCGTCGCGTATCTTCTGGCATGCAGGGCATAAGACAGTATGATCTTTTGTCTCTTCAGCCACGGGCTTTACCGTAGCCTCCACAAAGCTCCATCTCTTATTATGATAAAGTGCCCCGCATTTACCGCAGGTTGTATTATCAGCCGGGGGCTCTTTACTGAGATAAGGGTCTACAGCAGTGTCTATGGCCTTTTTACTGCCGTATCTCAAGTGTGTCATAAGCACCTCCTCTGCCGGCAGTGAATTACCGGCCTATTAATAGTACGTCCCTAAAGATATTGCATACTCCTTGTTTACCTTTATTATAGCACTTCAGCAGTTATTTAGATAGGTGTGACCCCGCCTCCACCGGAGCCTCGGTGTAGCTGTCCCACTGCAGTCTTCAGCCCATTGGTTGTAAGTATGGCGGGAAGTAACCATCTCACACACCTTCCAGAAATGATGGGTCTTGAATTTTATACGAGTGATGCAATGCCCATTTCAGGCGCTACGAGTACGGTGCCAAAGTTGGAGAAGCAAGATGACTTTGAAAAGCTATCTTAAGTATGTGTTACCAGGGGGAGGGGGGAGGGGTATTATTCTTCCAGTCATGAGATTGTTCTTATCCGTTGCGTACAAGTATGCGCGTAGTGCACATCTTTCATGCAAAAGGACTCTCCTGCAGGGGGCGCCGTGGTACGGTCAGTTGAGTAAAGGAAGAGAGGGGAAAAACCTGCCAGTAAAGAGACTCAGGTGCTGTAGCGGCTTTACGGAGTAAGTCTGGCGGAGCTGGACCCTTAAGGGCTCAGCCCTCTTTTTTTCTTGAGAAACCTTCTCTGCGTTTTTGAAAAACGTCTTTACCGGCCTTGTAGGCGGCCCGCAGGTCTTCTTTTCTTCCTTCCATGATATCTCGGACCCTGTCAGCGCCGGAATCCATACTATCTTTTGCATCCTCAAGGCGGTCTTTTGTCCATTCTCCGGCCTCGTCCATACCTTCACGTATCTTTTCCCTTGTCTCCTTACCCGTTGCCGGGGCAAAGAGCAGGGCGATGGCCGCTCCGGCCACACCGCCTAAGAGAAAGGCCAGAAGCGTGTTACTCTTGCCCTTTGACATTTTCTCCTCCTCCTTCTCCTTCTTTTTCTTTACCTTCTTGAGAGTGGTCCATAAAGTACTTAAAGCCGTATTGGAGCCCTATGATAAGGCTTAAAAGGGTAATAAGGGGGCCTTTGATGTTGCCTCCTATCATCTCGGCCGTGGCGCTAAGACGCGTGGAAAGTTCACTTAGTCTCTTGAAAAGCCCGTCAAGCTCTCCGGCCTTGTCTCCTGTTGTTTTTATAAGATTGTTCAGTGCCTCAAGAGACTTCCTGCTCTCCGTCGTAAGGTCCTCAACGGATTTTGCTGTCTTCTTAATCTGAAGTAGAGCGGGGATAGCAAAGATTATGAGTATGAGAAAGGCGGCAGCGAGAAGAAAGGCAATGATTTCATATATATTTGCAGTAATCATACATCGCCTCCCTTATCATTCAGTATAACCTTTCGGGGTAATTTATGTCAAGGGAGCTCACTCTCTTGGAGTAGCGAAGATGAGGTATTGAAGGGTGATAGAGCCGGGTGGATAAAGGGGGGTTTAAAGAAAAACAGGGGTAAGCAATTGGCTCTTATTTAAGCGCCCCCCCCCGCTCAGACCTTAAGAAAGGGGTCAAATAATTTTCCGTATTCCTTTAAGGCGAACCTGTCGGTCATTCCTGCGATGTAATCGCAGATAACCCGCATCTTCTCTGCGCTGCCGCTCTCTATCCTCTGGAAATTACCGGGAGGCAGTAGCCGCGGCTCTCTTGTGTAGGCGCGGAAGAGCTCGGATATTATCCGCTCCGCCTTGTCCGCCATTCTTATGACACGGTGGTGATGGTAGAGGTTTTTCATGAGAAACCTCTTAAGCTCCCTGTTCATTCGCTTCATCTCGGGGCTAAAACCGGCGATGGCGCTTTCTCTACCGCGAACGTCCCCAATGGAGGTGATGCCCTCTTCTTTTACTCTCTGGTTTATGAGGGTCACCATATCCGTAACCTGGGCGTTAATAATCTCTATGATGGTCTGAAACTTTAATACCTTGGCATCCCTGGTCTCGGTGCGATCACGGACCTTTTCCATATTGGTCTTCCATAGCTCCACGTCCTTAAGCTCATCGGGGCTTAACATCTTTGAGGAGAGCCCGTCGTCTATGTCGTGGTTGTTATAGGCTATCTCATCGGCAAGGTCTACTATCTGGGCCTCAAGGCAGGCCGAGGGAGCGTGGGTGAAGTCATTTTCCTCTGATTGCTTGTCAAATTCAGAGGAGTGCTTGGCCATACCCTCTCTTGTCTCCCAGGTGAGGTTCAGGCCGTTAAAGTCGGGGTACCTGTTCTCAAGCTCTTCTACTATCCTCAGGCTATGGGCATTGTGCTCGAAACCCCCGTTTTGCCCCATGAGTTCATTAAGGACTTTTTCGCCTGAATGGCCAAAGGGCGGGTGCCCAAGGTCGTGGGCAAGGGCTATGGCCTCGGAGAGGTCCTCGTTAAGACCGAGGGCGCGGGCAATGGTCCTTGAAATTTGTGCCACCTCAATGGAGTGAGTAAGACGGGTTCTGTAATGGTCGCCCTCATGGTAGACAAAGACCTGTGTCTTGTACTCAAGCCTTCTGAAGGCGCGGCAGTGTATTACGCGGTCCCTGTCACGCTGAAAGGGGCTCCTGAAGGGATGCTCCTTCTCAGCGTGCTGCCTGCCCCTTGTTTCACTGCTCCTGGCGGCATAGGTCGCCAGTGTCTCTGCCTCTCTCTCAATGTACCCTTTTATTTTCACTGTTGACAAAATCCTGTATTATAATAGAATTAATGTATGAGAATGTTTATCATGCTTACCGCGGCTTTTCTTATAAGCGGCTGTGCTTCTATTATATCAAGTAATGTCCTTAAAGACGTGAATAAGGGCATAACACTTGAGATTGTGCAGGCAAACCCTGATGCCTTTAAAGCAAAAAAAGTGCTCTGGGGAGGTCTCATAGTCAAGACAACTAACCTTGAGACCGTAACGGAGATAGAGGTTCTCGAAACTCCTCTTGCCTACAATGACGTGCCCACGAACAATAAATCAAGGGGCAGGTTCATCGTAAGGGTAACGGGTTTTCTTGATGCCGCCGTATATAAAGAGGGCGAGGGCCTTACCGTAGCCGGGGTAGTCTCAGACACCAGTGTAAGAAAAATTGGCAAGATGGACTACACTTACCCTGTTCTAACTCCCATCGAGCTCAAGCTTGTAAAGCCTTACACAGATGATTTTTACTATAGAGACCCATACTACGGTCCTTATTATGGTCCCTATTACGGCCCTTATTATGGCCCGTCGCCCTATTTTGGCGGCCCCTATCCACCTTATGGCTTTGGTCCCTATTACGGCCCCGGCCATTTCGGGTATCCTTACTGAGAAGTGGCCCGGCTCAGGACAGGTCTGCCATAACAGGTTAATTGCAATTTTTCCTTAGCACGCGCTCCCCCTCTTAATACGTTGCTTCAAGTTACTCATCCGTGCCGCAGCCCTCTTTAATCCCCATTAGAAACTCCTGATACTCCTCGTAATAGTCGTCCATGAGGTCTGCGAGGTTCTTACCCTCGGGGTCAATATCTTTTTTTACCTTTAGAAACTCCGTAAATGTCATATCTTACCTCCAATATCTCTTATGAGTGTGTTCTGTGAGTTGCGTAAGGAATGGGGTCTACCGAGCCTGCCTCCAAAAAACCTCGAAGCCTCAGCAGGCAGGAGTCGCACTCTCCGCAGGCCTCCACGGAGCTCTTGTAGCAGGACCAGGTGAGCTCAAGTGGGGCCTTTAGCTTCAGGCCGAGTCTTACTATCTCAGATTTTTTTTTCTCTATGAGGGGCGTCTTTATCTCTATCCCACTACCCCTGCCCGTGCCGAGTTCGACTGCATGGTTAAAGGCCCTGAAGAATTCAACTCTACAATCGGGGTAGCCGGAGCTATCCTCCTCTACGGCACCTGCGTATATACCGCCAAGGGCCCCTCTTACCTCTGCCCATGATACGGCTATAGAGAGAAGATGGGCATTTCTAAAGGGCACATAGGTTACGGGCAGCCCCTCTCTTGAAAGGTCTCCTGCCGGGACATCTATGGATGCGTCCGTTAGGGCAGAGCCGCCGATGTCCTTCATGTACTCCATATTAACGACAAGCCTCTCCGAAACGCCGTAGTAATCAGCGATATCATTAAAGGCCTTCTCTTCTCTCTTCCACGTCCTCTGGCCGTAGTTCACGTGGAGAAAGGCCGCCGGCCCTTGCTGCAGGGCAATGGCCGCGGTAACGGTGCTGTCAAGGCCGCCGCTGAGCAGAACTATGGAGTGGTCTCTCATAATAGAATTAAATCATAATAAGATAGAGTCCTCAACGGGATTTTTTGCTATCCCCCCGGTTCCCTGTCTTTA
>JBHHUW010000014.1:0-27258 GCA_046753945.1 Thermodesulfobacteriota bacterium | reverse complement strand
ACCGTCATGGAGTCAAAGAGGGCGGCAAACTGAAAGACCATGCCGAACTTTCTCTTCATCCTCTTCAGCTCCCTCTTGCTCATCTTCGTTATGTCCTCGCCGTCCACGATGATGTTCCCGCTGTCAGGTCTTAAAACTCCGATGAGGTGTTTCAGGAGCACGCTCTTTCCGCCGCCGCTGCGCCCTATTATCGTCGTTGTCTCACCTTTATTGATAGTAAGGTTTACACCGCGAAGGACTTCCTGACCATTAAAAGATTTTTTGAGATCTTTTACTTCTATCACTTACCGCTCCTCGCACTACAGACTACTGACCTCTTGCCATGCCTAACCCTTAAAAATTTCTCCAGGGCCTTTTACTTCTATCACCTGCCTCTCCTCATACTACAGACTCCAGACCTCTTGCTCAACACCACTCTTAAAAATTTCTCCAGGGCCTTTTACCTCTATCACTTACCGCTCCTCGTACTACAGACTACTGACCTCTTGCCACGCCTAACCCTTAAAAATTTCTCCAGGGCCTTTTACCTCTATCACCTGCCTCTCCTCGTACTACAGGCTCCAGACCTCCTGCTCAACACCACTCTTAAAAATTTCTCCAGGGCCTTTTACCTCTATCACTCACCGCTCCGCTTGAACCTCCCCCTCTATTACAGCAGAACGGAAGTAAGGAAGTAATCCAGGACAAAAATAAGCACCGAAGACATAACTACGGCCTCAGTCGTAGCGTTGCTGACGCCCTTGGCCCCGTGCTCACAGTTATAGCCCTTGTAGCAGCAGACCCATGAGAGGACCAACCCGAAGACAAGGGACTTGATGAGCCCGCTCACTACGTCCCTGGATACAAGGGCCGAAGCGGCCGAATCCATATAACTGCCGCTGCTTATATCAAGAAGCCCCACGGCTACGGCATAGCCGCTAAAAATGCCCACAACATCGAAGATGCTCACAAGAAGAGGCAGCACCAGGACTGCGGCAAGAACCTTGGGCGTAACAAGGTATTTTAGCGGGTCGATGGTCATAACATCAAGGGCTAGTGTCTGCTCGCTTATCTTCATAATGCCTATCTCCGCCGTCATGGCCGAGCCGGCCCTGGCTCCCACCATGAGCGCCCCCAGCACAGGGCCCAGCTCACGGACAAGCCCCAGTGAGACAGCAGAACCCAGCAGCCCCTCGGAGCCAAAAATGCGAAGGGCGTAAAATCCCTGCAAGGCAAGGACCATTCCTGAAAAGGCCCCCACAAGGATAATAACGAAGAGAGACTTCACGCCGATAAAGTGCATCTCCTGCACCACGCGTCCAAGCCTCAGGGGTCTCTGAAAGATGGTGCCGAGAAACTGCGCCAAGAAGAGCACCATCCTCCCCATCTCCCGGAGAATGAGTAGAGTCTCATGACCTATAAGCGCCAAGACCTTCACACCAAAGGCTCCTTCATATATCCTTCAATCCATTGAACAAGAAGGAAGCATATAACCCCCCTCTCGCATATATTTCTCCATAACACAAAATATAGCATATATATCAAAAAAAAATAACTATGTAATTGACCTTACATATGCCGGGTCAGAAAAGAAAGCAACGCAACTCAGGCTCGTGTATCAAGGTGTGGTGGGCGGCAAGGTGTGAGGCGCTCCGGCAGGGGGTGGCGAGTATTCCAGCAAGGCCTTTTCAAAGGACTCTCTGAATACCTCTACCCTGTGACGGCCAAGGTAGCAATGCACATAGAACAACTTATCGCCTGAATCTAAAATAAATTTAGATAGAAGGTCCGCCTGCTCCTTGTTGGACTCATTGGAGAGGCGCAGAAAATCCATGGGAAAATTCCTGAACTCCATGCCGTACTTCTCTGCCATGGCCTTTTCTTCTCTTACAAAACCGCCCTCTACCATTGAATCAGGGTCCATAAGGGAGACGATGATATCCACCCCTATGTCATCACCGAGCTTTCTCCACTCCATCTTCTCGGGATAGGGGCCGATAAGCACACCCTCTCTAACTGGCCGAACCTCGCCTCGTATGAATTTCAGGGGGTAGGACTCGGGCTTAAAGGCGCTGTAGAGGCCAAAGGCAAAAAGACCTACAAAAAAAATAGTGAGTATCCATACCTTGGACTCAGTACGCATGATATCTCCTAAAATTGATAATCCAGCCCAGCCTTATACTCCTCGTACCTGAAACCCGAGGCGCTGGCAAGGGCGCTTCTTGAGTACTTGGCTCCGCCTCTTAAGGTGAGTTTTTCCGTAACGTGCCCCTTAATCTCAAGAGAGAGCTTTGTAGTGGACTCTGTCTTTCCTCCAAAAGCCTGTAACCCCGCGGCGGCCAGGGCGTCGTACTCAATACGCCCGTCGTATATAGCGCCCCTTAAGCGGCCGTAGACGCTATGAGCAAGAAAACCAGCGGGATCAAAATAACCGCTATTAAGGTCTTTTGAAAAATCCCTGTAGTCAAGCCTGTATCCCGGGGTAAAGAGGACGCCATGATACTCAGCGCCTCTGGAGATATCGAGAAAAAAGCTCTGACGAGTGTTCCCGTCAGAGTAACTTCCATAACCCACTCCAGCGGCTGCATCAACGTACTTGAGATTGCCGGAGACATGGGCGTAAAAATCATCTACCCTTATATCATTACCGATAAGCTGAGCCGTATCAAGGAGGACATAATGGCTGTAACCGAGGCCTGCCCTGAAATCCCGTGGAAGCTTCCTTCGCAAAGACAGCCCCCATGTCATCTCTGATGTGGGATTACCGGGCGAATCAAGGCTGAGATACGCAACCCTTGACTTAATGGTGCTCTTCTTGGAGAACTTGTAGACCGAGCGCAGCCAGAGAGACTCTGCGCTTGCACTCTTCTCAAGACGAGAGGCATCAAAGTGCGAGAAACCCAGTGTAAGACCCAGCCCCGAGAGAGGAGAATAATAGATGGCGCCGCTGAATTTTTCAAGGTGGTTGTCGTCAGAGTCGTCAGATACGCTAAAGTCCAGAGAGAGCCTCGGACCCTTCTGATGCCTTATCTTTTTATCAAGGATCTTTGCCCCGCTGTTTTGAGGCTCCGCCTCCAGAATTTCTTGAACCTCAGCCTCGGCGGCCCGCCTCTCTCCGCTCCACCACAGTACACGGCCAAGCTCCAGCCTCGCCATGTTATTTGTGCTGTCTTTATTGAGCACTTCCCTGTAAAGGGCTATTGATTCCCTGTAATCTCCCTTCCACGCCAGAGTGCGGGCCAGGCCCATCGTGGCCTCAGTATCACCGGGCCTCTGATTTAAGACCTTCTTATACTCCTTAATAGACTCCTCATAGAGTCCCTTCCAGCCCAGTACGGCGGCATAACCCTTTCGCGTGTCCACCATATCGGGGTTATCCCGCAAGACCGCCCTGTACAAACAGATAGCCCCGTCATAGTCCTTGGACCAGGCAAGATATCTCGCCCGGGTAGTCTCGAGCCGCGCCCTCTCCCTGCCCCTTCTCTTGCCGGGTAGAGCTGCCTTCACTACAGATGCCGCCTCAAGATATGCCTTCTCGGCCTTGAGCTCACGGAGCCGGCCCTCCATGGCCTCCATATTAGAGGGGTCTACGGCGAGGACGGCCTCATAGGTATTCTGTCTGGAGGCACGCGATGCCGCGGCCTCCGGCACCAGCAGAGGGGCGAGAGAAAAGGCCAGCCCCGCCAGAACCCAGAGCACCGGGCTTACCACGGTCTTCTTATGGTGCAGGGGCTCAGCCCTTTTTCCATTTGTAACCATGCTTTTCAACCCTCTCCCACCTCTTACCCCCAAAAAGTCTCATTATTACCGCCTGAGTACGCCATAAGCTGTTAATCTGCCTGTAGCCAAAGTTTTCAAGCACCCCGTAAAGAAGCAGAGTGAGAAAATCCTTTTTCCTGGGGTACCTCATATAAGTCATCTCCTCAAGGAGTATGGCCCCTGTTGAGAGAAGCACACCTATAAGGATAGCCAGGGTGAGAAATAGGACAAAAAACTTCCCGTCCACAATGCCGAGAAAGAAGCAGAGCGTCACCACTACATACCCCGCAATCTCCACCACAGGGCCGAAGAGCTCTACGATGAACTGGTATGGCATGGCGAATAGCCCTACAGCAGAGTACTTCGGGTTAAAGAGCATCTTCTTGTGGTAGAGGACTGACTGCATAAGGCCCATGTGCCAGCGCCGCCTCTGCCTTGCCAGCATCTTAAAGGTCTGCGGGGCCTCGGTCCAGCAGACCGGGTCCGGGACAAAGAGTATCTTGTACCTCTTCTTTTCCTCAATAAAATGCTTGTGAAGGCTGAGAATAAGGTCCATGTCCTCGGTAACGGTCCTCTTGGTATAGCCGCCTACAGCGGCAAGGGCCCTCTTGTTAATAACAGAAAAAGTTCCCGAGATTATGAGAAGGGCGTTTACGGCGCTCCAGCCGGCCCGGCCAAAGAGAAAGCTCCTTATATACTCTACTATCTGGAACCTGGAGAGGCTGTCCTTGGGCAGTCTCAGCTCCTCTATCCTCCCGCCGCGCACCAGACACCCGTTCAGTATCTTCACAATACCGCCGGTGGCCATAATGGTATCGGGGTCCTCGATAACCGTGCGCATGAGCCTTGTAATGGCCTTTTCCTCCAGTATGGAGTCAGCGTCTACGGAGCATATATAAGGAGAACGTGAGATGTTAACACCGGCGTTAAGCGAATCCGCCTTGCCTCCGTGCTCCTTGGCAACCACCGTAAGTTTGGGTATTGCGGGATTGATATAAAAGGCCCTTACCTCGGACGTTTGAATAATAGGTCTGTAGACAAAGTCTGCCCTCTCAAGCTCAAAGACCTCTTGCAGCCTCGCAAGTGTGCCGTCAGTAGAGCCGTCGTCCACTACAATGACCTCGAAATCAGGGTAATTAAGACGCAGCAGGGCCTTTATTGTATCGGCTATATTCTTCTCCTCGTTATAAGCGGCTATGATCATGGTAACGGGCAGGGCAAGGGAGGAGTGCATCTCTTCCTGGTACCTGCCGTATTTCAGCCGTCTCATGTGTCTCACCACCACAACACATGCCACAACAAGGAGAAAGAGGTATACGAGATTAGCAACGCCAAAATATGCCAGCACAGCGTAGTTGAACCAGTTAACTATTTGATTCGTGGTATTCATATTGTCCTTGCAAGGTTAAGGGCAACGCGCCCTCACTAAAAATCAATGCAATCCCAGAACCGCCCTTGCTGCCTTTCTTACCCCAATATCAATGTCGCTATGGGCCGCGGCCTTTATTGCGTCCACGGCCCGTGGGGCCTTAAAACGGCCAAGTATTCCTATCAAAGAAGACCTTATCTCAGGGGTGCCTCTCTCAAGGGCGTTTATCAGTGGAGAGAACGCCCCGTTAAGTCCAATGGCGTAGAGCGTCTCCTCGGCTCTCTTCCGCACATCCTCTCTCTCGTCCCCAAGCCCCCCTACAACGTGCCAGACCAGCCCCGTGCGCTGCATCTCTTCCACTACCATCTCCTTGGCGTAGGCGTCCTCGTGATTAAGAAGTATATCCCGGAGGGCTTCGAGAGAATGGTCTTTCATAAGGCCAAGGGCCTCGGCAGCGGCGCGCCGAACCTGCCAGTTCTCATCAAAAAGCCTCTGCTTTAACTTGTCTACGGAATTAACCACGCCTATGAGACCAAGGGCGCGCGTACTGTGAAGCCTCACCACCCATGATGGGTCCTCAGTAAGTCTCATAAGGTCATTAACGGCTGCACTTACCTTTTTTTTCCCAAGGCCCTTGGCCGCCTTTGCCCTCACATCAGGCTCGCTGTCAAGAAGGGCAAGTGAGAGGTCCTCTCCCACGTCCACACCCTCCAGGTCGCCGAGGATATCCACTACCACGCACCTCACCCTCCAGTTATCGTTCTTAAGACCGCTGCGAAGATGCGTAACGGCATCAGCGCCAAATGAGATTATGGAGGACTTCACTATCCGGAGCGAGACATCTTCAAGGGAGGCGATGCCGGTTTTCAGGGAGTCCATAATAGCCGGAAGCGCCCTTATGTCCCCTATGACCCCAAGCGAGTACACGGCCATATTGCGCACGTCCCTTGTCTTGTCCTCAAGGGCCGTGATGAGGGCATGCACGGCCCTCTGGCACCTTATGGTCCCAAGATGCTCGGCGGCCTCTGCCCTCTCCCACATCCTGGAACTGCCAAGTTTTGAGAGGTAATGGTCCACGTAACCAAGGGACTCGAAGAGTTTGTAGAGGCGGGGGTAAAGCTCGGCGTCGGCATGGGCTATATAGTGAAGGAGGGCCTCCTCAATGGCAAGCCAGTCCACTGAACCCGGCCTGGAGACGAGGCTCTTTGTGGGTATCTCACCGGGGCACTGCACCATGGAGGAGACAATAGGATTAAAACGGTCCCTGCTCCTGTCAAGACGCATGAACCTCTTTTTGCGAGAGTATCGCCGAAAAAAAGCATAGAGGATGATAAGGACTATGGTACAGCAGATGACAGCTATAGTGATAAGCAGCGGTTGGCGGGTCACGATAGGGGCTCTTTAACTTGAGGTGTCTTGCTCTCTCCCGCCCCCGTTCTTAATGGAGACGGACTATAGCGGCGTCAGAAGGCGCAGTATTTGCCGCGGATAGCCTATTCTATTACGTTCCGGCAGCTTAAATCAAGGATTTTAATTAAAAATCTCCTGCCGGCTCAACCAGACTCACCGGTGGAGGGATACACGAGCAGAGGTATTACTTAGTTCAAGGCTTTTAATTATAAAAAGACTTCGCGCCTGCCACCGCTCTACAGGGGGCAGGCGCGAAGAGAAGAAAAGAAAACTCTTAATGACCCATGGGATGATGGCCGCCGCCCTTATGTCCACCCTTATGGCCGCCCTGCCAGTGCTCGGTGTCGGAGATTAGCTCAAGGTCAAAGGAGAGACGCTGCTTTGGCGTCAAGACCTTCCTCATATCCACTATATGAGAGTATCTCTTCTGCAGCATCTTTGTCTTGATTGCGCCTATCTTCTTAATCTTTGCTTTTACGGCCACAATGTTGGGGTCATCTACTGTGACCATGTTCTTGAGCTCAGCTCTCTTAAGCGCGAGGTTAGCCTTCAACGGGGCCATATCCCTGCTAAGCGCAAGGTGCATGGCCTCTATCTTATCCCTCTGGTCCTTACTGAGAGTAGTCTTCCAGCCGTGATGCCCACCGGGATGACCGGCCTTCTTACTACAGCCCTTATACCCTGCCTTATGCGCCCCCTCCGGATGACCAGCCTCGGGACCTATGGGTATACCACCATGACCTCTTGTCATGGCATCATGTACAATAACGCCTTTTTGCGTTTGCGGCTCGGCATATGAGATGGTGGAAAACATTAATAATATAGCCGCCATGAATATCAGGCCCTGCTTAAGTCTTATCTGCATCTTGCCTCCTTTACCGGTTAATACGTCTTCTGTAATCACCAATGCTTAATATTATATTATACAACCACTTCGCAAAATGGCAATGTTTTAAGGTGACATGAATAAAAAGAGGGGCGAGCCATGGGCTCGCCCCTCCTGTATGACTTCATATTCCAAGGCTTAAGGTCTCTTTGCCAACTTAAGCCCGCCTCCACGGATATATTTGCCTCTATTCCGGGGGGTCTCTTCTCTTATCTCGCCAGTACCAAGAGCGTAAACCTTGCCTCTGCATACCTTGTAATCATGTACCTCAGAGACCCTGATATCCATATCATCTGCAACGCTCTTTATACTTACCGAGGCGCAGCGCCCTCTCTCAATATCGCCCTTATAAGTGCCGTAGTGCCTCTTACCGTCAAACTTCTGCACATAACCAACCTTTATTCTTGCTATCTCTCTTGCCGTCATCTCAAGAGATTTTGGGCTCCTGGGCCATGAGTTCTCAAGAACGGCAAGCCTTGATGTCTCGGCCCCCTTATCCTTTACATAATCCACATCCCCAAGGACAAGCCCCTCCCGGAGCTCCGCCAACTCCACTCCGTCATTTATAAAGTCGTAGTTCTTCATAACCTGAAACCTCGCCCCGGGAGCTCCGTCACAGGCCGCGAACCAGGCTCCGCTCTTGTGCTTTGCAAGTATGTACTCAAAGGCCTCAAGGGCGCTTACCTCGGTAAGACGCTTAAACCCGTTGTATTTTCTCGGCACCACATAGAGAGGATACCCTCCGCGGCCCTGACACGAGAGCGTTACCGTCTCGAAGATATCAATAGCCGAGTACCCGCTCGTTCCCGGTCCAAGGGGCTCGGCCGTAAGCCTTACCTCACCGCCGCGTATGGGCTCAAGGTCTCTTAGAGAAGAGGGGCTCTTATAAACAAAAGGCTCTGCCTCATGCTCTATCATTGTGGCTACATGTCTACTGCCCGGCCCGCTGTAATACCTGCCCACCACCTTGAAGGCCTTGAACTCATCAGCCGGGGGCAGTGTGCCTCTCACAAAGGTATGAGTTCTGTCAACTACATAGACGGCCTCAACGCCGGAATGGTCCACAAGGCTCTGCCTCAGTCCGCCTGAAGAGGAGAGCGCCTCACACCTTGCGGTAAACATCAGGGTAAGGGTAATAGTAAGAATAATTGCCGCGGTCAAGCCCTTCATCGTAAAAGCCTCCTCTGTAATGTCTTCAATAACTGCAGCCTCCTAATCCACCGAGTTATATAGCAGAAATCGTGCCAGACTCTCTTGAAAATGCAACTCCTTGAAAAACATAGAAAAATAGCATGCCGGAGAGACGGCGGCGTCTACACAGGTGTGCGGTTTTTGCCTGTAAGCCTGCCGGGGAAAAAGCCCTGGCCTTCAAAACCCCGGTAAAAAGGAACTTTTGGCCAAAAACGCGGCAAAAAAGTCTCTGCCGTGCGATTTTTGCTGCTGTGCGTTTTCGGCAGATTGCTTCAGGACAAAACAGGAAGAGGCTATCTTCAATCTGAAGATTCTGAGCCCAAAGGCCCTTATTCTTAAAATAAATTGTTTAATTCGTCATAGTATGATTTAATTTGTCCACATTTAACGCTTTATTGCCAGGGTGAGTCCATGATAGAACTCAGAACAAGTAAGAGAATACCCTTTAGAAACAATGTCCGCTACGGTCTTACCGACCCGCCGCAATTCCTGTCTTTTATTACCGACTTCTCTGATACGGGGATATACATAAAGACGAACAAGATATTCACGCCGGGCACAAAACTCTTCCTTGTCATAGAGACTGGAGAGGGTGACTTCAAGGCTAAAGGCGTAGTAGCATGGGCGAAAAAGGCCCCGCCCCACCTCGTGAGGCACATGAAAAGCGGTATGGGTATAAAGTTTACAGAGGTTGACCAGAGACTCGTCGAGATATACAAGCAAAGGCTTTAGCGCCGCCCCCCCCGGTGGGCCTTCATGGACCATTAATCAATACCTGCCAAAACCCCCTCCCCGCCCCCTTAAGTCATATGCCACGGCTTTTAAAAAGACACTCTTTATGCTACAATAGGTTTATCAGGTAGAAAACCGGTGCTCTATTATGCTGAAAAAAACATCAAGGCTGAAGGTTCCAAATGACCCCGGCTACATGAAGGCGATTTGCGCTTACTGCAAAGAGATCTCCAGACGCATTGGCTTTACGCCCAAGGAGGCTGCGCAGATAAACAAGGCCCTCACCGAGGCCGTCTACAACGTCATTACCCAGTCCTTCAACCCCTATGAGGACGAGACCTTTGATATTTCCTTTCATATCCATGACCATGGCCTTCAGATAAACATCGAAGACATGGGGCTGCCCTTCTCCTTTGACATAACCGATAATAAGCAAACCGCACCCGGCTTAAAGGCCATAGAAAAAAACATGGACCACGTGGAGTTTGTCAACAGGGGCAAGAATGGCAAAGAGCTTCAGCTCTTCAAATATTTTAAGGGACAGCACGTTGAGGATCTCTTTACTCCCAGGGAACTGGCCCCTTTCGGGGTCTGCGAGCTGCCGGCGCGTGACAAGGAGATGGAGATACGCCTTATGAGGCCCGAGGAGGCCAGCGAGGTCTCAAGGTGCATCTACAGGACCTACCGGTACACATACCTGAAAGAAGACCTCTATTTTCCAGATAGGATAGCCTCGCTGAACCGTAACGGCAAGATGATCTCCACTCTGGCCGTTACTGAAGAGGGCGAGGTAACGGGACACTTTGCCATCATGCCGCGGCCAAACAACAAGGTGGCCGAGATAGGCGTGGCAGTGGTCATGCCCCGGTACAGGGGCAGGGGCATTATGAAAGGCATGCTAAACTTTCTCATGGACGAGGCGCAGAGGCGCTCACTCTACGCCCTGTACGGCAATGCCTTTACCATACATGCCCTTAGCCAGAGGGCTAACCTTAAGTTCGGTTTTCATGAGACTGCCCTGCAGCTTGGCTGGATACCCCCTGGCTCCATAAAGGTCATAAAGGAGCGGGGCCTTAAGGGGGCGGGTAATATACTTACCTTTTTCAAGTACCTTCAGGACACCACGCCATACCCTGTCTTTATACCGGAGAGATACCAGAAGATATTCGGACGTATATACTCGGGCATAGGGCTGCAGAGAATCCTTGAGACCCCGGCGCCGGTCACCATGGCGGCGCTGCCGCAGGAATCCGAGATGAGCCTGCATATAAAACCAGCCCACAGGACAGCCATTATCGAAGTATCAAAATATGGAAGAGACTTTAAGGACCGTCTGCAGACAAAGACTATGGCGCTGACTAAAAAACACTTCAACTCCATATTTATTGACCTGGAGCTGAGAGACCCCTTTACGCCCGAGGCCGTGCTCATTGCCGAAGACCTGGGCTTTTTCTTCTCAGGACTGCTTCCTGATTACTCTGAAGGGGATATCTTCAGGCTCCAGCGATATGAGACGAATATCGTCTACGACGAGGTCCACACCTCATCTGCCTTTGGCGGCGAGCTCGTGGATTACATACGCTCCAGGGACCACAGCCATAAGTCTTAAGACGTAGCCCGCGGTGCCCACTTCTGAAAGGGCGGAAAAAGAGACTTCAAGACAGGCAGGAGTCCACTGGTAAGACCCATAAGCCTTGAGCTCTCGTAAAGCTCAAGGAGGGGCAGCCTTGACCGGTGGGCAAAGTATATCTTTCTCTTGGTAACATTATTGTCCCTGTAGAGCCCGTCCCGAAGCCCACCGGCATACCGTGATTTAAAGAATGAGAGTCCCTTGAATGAGTACAGGCCGCCGCCCCTCTCATAGAGAAAACGGAAGGCCTGCTTCATAAAGTAGGAATGCCTGTACCGGGCGTCATCTACATCAAAGAAGGGAGAGAGCCCCAGAGACAAGACCTCTACTCCCTCGGCCTTAAAGGCCTCTATGGCGCGGCTCATGATAAGGGCCAGGGTTCCGCCATGGGCCGATGCGCGGGTACGGAGCGTTCCGGCCAGGTAGCCGTATACGCGGCCATGCCTGTACATGGGGTCAAAGACAACATAACCCGCAATACGTCCGCCTCTGATGGCAATAAACTTTCTTACGTCAGGCTCGCTGTGGTAGACGGCCCTTCGCACAAGGAACCGGAACTCGCGCTCCTTAATCCTCTTCGTCGATAGCCACTCCTCTGTTACCTCCCGGAGCTCATGGCCAAGACCCCCGTCGCCGCTAACCTCCACCACCTCTGTCCCGCACTCAAGGGCCCTTCTCATCATCCGTCTCATGGACTCCTTTGCCCTGCCCCTGTAATCATAGGCGCCAAGGGAGAGTTCCGTCTCAACGCCCATCTCGTTAAGATAAAAACCCATCTTTGCAAGCTCTCCGGCGGCCTCGGGAGTTACGTGCAAAAAAGCCGACCTTGGAAAAGACTCTACAAAAGAACCAACAAGCTCTTGAAAATCCGCAGCTCCGCAGACAGGGTTTGAGAGAACAAAGGCCATGCCTGAAGAGAGGGCGTAAGGTATATAACCCCTGCCCGGGAGGACAAAGTAATCAAGGCCCTCCTGCAGGGAAGAGTAAGCACAGCTGTGGTATCCGTACCGCAGAAGATACTCACGGAGCTCATCCCTCATCTCTTTAGAAGCCCTCTTAGACATACTTATTATTAAAACACCATTTTTCGTGCTTTTCAACCTGGCGCGCAAAAGCGCCGAGGGCCTTACTGGAGAAAAAATTTTCTACACTGAAGATCTCATTCATGTATAATCATAAAAAAAAATAAAGGAGATTACAAATGGCAAAGTCTGTTACGGCATTAAAAGACATACTGAGGCGTGAAGAACGGCTGGTAATAAAGATTAAAGACACTGTGGCTGTCATGGCCCACAAGGAATCCAAGGCCACGCTCCGGGGGTTCCTTAAGAACAAGAGGGCCGAGGTAAGAGAGTACAAGAAAATAATAAAGATGAGCGAGAAGTGCCCGGCCATAAAAAAGCCTGCCGGCAAATGCGCACCCGCAAAGGCTAAGAAATCAACAGGCAGATGCAAGAAACCTGCAAAAAAGTAAGCGGCTCTGCTTTGCGGGCTCATTAAACCCGGAGCCATTAGAGAATCATAGCGGGTGGAGATTCTGCTCATTACCCCGTACATGGGGGAGGTTTGGGGAGGAAGAAATCTCTTCAGGTTGGGGGTTACGTAAAATAAAAACCCTCTGCCAGTGGAGTGGTCTATCTACGTTACAGCCCAGGGAGCTTCAAGATGGGCAATGGTCTGCCGGCCTTTTTTTCAGTAGGGAAGCAGGAGGTTTCCCTGGCCTTTCAAGGCCTGCGCCGCCATTACCCCGGGGCCGCGCTATTGCCTCTCCATGAAAGATAGATGAAGTGCCCGGCAATTTACACTACGCGGCGGGGTTAATAATCAAGGCCAACAGAGGGTGTCTTGGGTTTCTGCGCCTGTCCCGCTGCCTCCACAATGCTTATAAGCGTATGTCCGGGCCCTGACTGAGGCCTGGCCTCCTCTGTAAAGACGCTGAGCTCGCCCGTCTCGGAGACAAGAAAGAGCGGTATGGCCGATGGAAATTTTTCCAGAAAACTATACATGCCGAACTCTTCAGTGAGTTTTGTCTTCTTAACCACCGCTCCCCTTGCGAACATGCGCGAGAGAGACCAGTAATCGCAGCCCGCGCCAAAGAGGTACCTGCCGTGAAGCCGGCTGGATATAATCTTGCGCGCCGCCTTGGCCGTGTCCTTATCAGGCGCAAGCTGATAGAGCTCCGAGCTTGAGAAAATATGCTTGAAGTGAAGCATGGCAAGGGCATTGGTCTCGTTGTTTGGCGTCATGGCCAGGAGCCCGCCAATGCCGTCCATATCAACTTCCCTTAGCACCGCCTCGGAGACTCCGCTGCCGTAATAGGCCTGCAGGCCCCTCATCTGCGCCGCAACGACGCTGCCTCGGTTGGTGTCCACAAGCACCGTCTTAATTCCCATGTCCTTTAGCGCCTCTGCAATATCCAGCGCCCACGAGGATGCCCCTATGATTAAAAAACCTCTTGGTTTTGCCTTGGCCACCCTGAGGATTCTGGCAAAGATTCCGGCGCCAAGACCATAAAAGATAACCGTCACAATAATAACCGTAAAGACGGCGGGAAGAAGAAGCGCTCCCTCCTCGACGCCGGCGTCAACAAGGCGCAGGGAGAATACCGAGGCCACGGCGGCGGCCACGATGCCTCTTGGCGCCACAAGGGCTATAAAGGCCCTCTCGGACCACTTCAGCCCGGTGCCCAGCGTGGAGACAAGGACTGCAGCGGGCCGCACAACAGCTATAAGAACACCTGTAAAGACAAGGCTACTCAGTGTAAAGGGCGAGATGCCCTCAATCTTCAAACGCGCGGCCAGTACGATAAAGAGAACGGAGATGAGGAGTACGCGCAGGTTCTCCTTGAACTCCACTATATGGCTGATGTTGATGCCGCCGCGGTTTGCTATAAAGGCCCCCATGAGCGTCACGGCCAGGAGGCCCGATTCGCTCTGTATGAGGTTTGAGACCGTAAAGGCCCCCAGGACCATTAGTAATGTAACGGGGTTCTGCATGAAGTCCGGCACAAGGTAGCGCCTGAGAAGGGTGATTAAAATATACCCTGCCGCAAGACCGCAGCCCCCTCCGGCGAGAATGGTCTTCACGATGCCAAGGGCCGCCACACCGTGAAGCTCATGGAACCTTCCTCCCACGATGGCCTCGTATACAAGGACGGCGAAGATGGCCCCCATGGGGTCGGTGACTATGGCCTCCCATCGGAGGACGCAGGCAACCTTTTCCCTTGGCCTTGTCTGACGCAGCAGCGGGATAATAACCGTTGGCCCCGTAACCACCAGTATGGCGCCGATAAGAAGGGCCATTGAGAGGCTGAAACCAAGCACATAATAGGCGGCAACAGCGCCGAGGAGCCAACTCACCAGCGTGCCCGTTAAGACAAGCCTGTTTACCACGCCGCCCTGCCCGCGCAGGTCATCAAGCCTGAGGCTGAGCCCGCCCTCGAAGAGGATAATGGCAACAGAGAGGGATACAATGGGAAAGAGGATATCTCCAAAAATAACGTCGGGGTTGATGACCCCTGTAAGAGGCCCCACAATGATGCCGAATATAAGGAGCACCAGTATGGAGGGGACCCTGATAATCCAGGCCAACCACTGGGCGGATATACCGAGCATCATGATAACGGCTATCCATATGATTATATTCTCATGCATACAAGACCTTCTCTCTCTTCGAAAGTATAATTAAACGGGGGGCCTTCTCCGGGAAGGTCCCCCTTTAACCCACACTCACAATCCACGCCTGGCGCGTCTAATACTCAGGAAGTCCGCGCCTTTGAATCAAGGCTGCAGAGCAACCCCTCAATCTCGCTTAACTGTCTCTTTGTGCCAACTACGATAAGCTTATCCCCCACCTCAACAGCGAGGTCTTTAGCGGGATTGGGGATAATTCCCTCCCTGTCTTTTTTTAGTATTGCAAGTATGTTTGCGCCCTCCTCGCAGAGGTTTCTGGCCTTTCCCATAGTAATACCCGCAAAGGCCGAATCCTCTCTTACGAGAACCTCCTCAAGGACAAGCTCAATGTCTCTTGCGTGCATGACAACATCAAGAAAATCAACAACAGCGGGACGGAGCAGGAGGCTCGCCAGCCTCTTGCCTCCTATGCTGTATGGAGAGAGGACGCGGTCGGCGCCGGCTTTCAGGAGTTTAAACTCCGTCTTCTCAATATTGGACCGTGCTACTATGAATATATCCCTCTTGAGGTTTCTCGCGCTAAGTGAGATATAGACATTGTCGGCGTCTGAGTCCGTGGCCGTTACAAGCCCCCTTGCCCGCAGTATTCCCGCGTCTCTAAGGGTCTCGTCGTCAGTGGCGTCGCCCGCCACATAGAGATAACCGAGGGAGACGCATCTGGCGATGTTCTCCTGCATGTTATCTACCACCACAAAGGGCATGTTCTCCTGTGAGAGCTCCATGGCCACCTGCGCGCCAACCCTGCCGAAACCGCAGACAATATAATGGCCGTCAAGGGCCTCTATCTTTTTTTTCATCCTCCTCCTCCCAAAAACGCCTTCCAACTGCCCTGATACGGCGTACTCCGATAGTGTTGTCATGATATAAAAGAAGGTGCCCACGCCAAGTATTATAAGAACTACCACCAGGGCCTTACCCTCCTGGGTAAGGGGGCGAACCTCGCTGAAACCCACGGTGGATATGGTTATAAAGGTCATGTAGAGGGAATCAAAAAAGCTCCACCCCTCAATTAGGATAAACCCCGCAACGCCAAGCACCACAACGCATACAAGGAGCAGACCTATCTTCCAGAACTGTTTCAGCCAGTGCAACAAGCAAGCTACCTCCAGCAAGTATTACCTCTTAGGGTTTTATCACAAATAAAGAGAGTAAAAAAGGGGTCTCTCCCTAAAAAGAGGGTTTACCGCGAGGCCTGGGCCTTCCAGGGGCGGCAACGTTCTTTATGCAGAGGGGCCGTGAGAGCGGAGAGAGCCCCAATAACCCCAAATTGATTGACTTTAAGAGGCTGTAGAGATATAAAAAGTAGGCAAAATAAACCTGTCCCAGGCTTTTCAGGGCTTGATATGAAAAATATATATAATTTTTAAAAGAAGACCTTAATGGCGGATATTAATAGCTTAGTCCAAGAGAAGGTGGGGTCAAAGGGCCTCATACTCCTGTTTTTTTTCATCACCGGCCTTACAGGTCTTGTCTATGAGCTGGTCTGGATAAGGCTGCTCATCCTTGCCTTCGGTTCCACTCAATTTGCCATTACAACGGTGCTTGTCACCTTTATGGCAGGGCTTGCCCTTGGCAGCCTCATATTCGGCCGTATCGTTGACAGAGTGGCAAGACCTCTACTTGTCTACGCCATCATAGAGATAGTTCTGGGGCTGTACTGTATAACCTCGCCGCAGGTCTTTTTATTGGTACGGGACCTCTACGCGGCCTTTTCATGGGGCGGGGAAGGGGTAAACTACGCGAGTTTCGAGTGGATTCAGTTCATCCTCTCCTTCTCTGCCCTTATAATACCCACCACTCTGCTTGGCGGCACACTGCCGGCTCTGGTAAAATATCTCGCCTCGGCCTCGGGCCGCGTTGGCTTTCATACGGCCGTGCCTTATGCCGTAAATACCCTTGGCGCCGTGGCAGGGTGCCTTGCAACAGGTTTTTTTCTTCTCTACTTCCTCGGCCTCAAGGCCACGCTCTACTCCGCAGGCGTACTTGACCTTCTTGTAGGAGCCGCTGTTTATCTCCTCTATTGCCGCACGGGCAGCATCGCAATAAAAGAGCCCGGAGCGGGCCAGGCAGGAAAGGGCGCCCATGACGGTCTACTTAGCCGCAACGCTGTAATAATAGCCGCCTTTGTCATCTCGGGCTTTTGCAGCCTCTCCTACGAGGTGCTCTGGACGCGGGTTTTTTCACTTGTAATCGGCTCCTCGGTCTACGCCTTCACCATTATGCTGGCCACCTTCCTTGCAGGCATAGGAGCCGGTTCCATACTCTTCGCCCCTTATGTGGACAGGGTGAAAAAGCCCCTTGTATGGTTCGCGGCCCTTGAGGGGGTCATCGGCTTCACCGGCCTGTTTTCCATATTCATCTATAAAAAACTGCCCTTTATCTTCTATAGCCTCAAGCAGGCCTTTGACGAGCAATTTATCTTATTTCAAATAATCCAGTTCGGGCTCTGCGCCACTATTATCATCATACCAACGCTCTGCATGGGCGCTTTGTTCCCCCTTGTAGGAAGGATATACACAAGGGGTCACTCGACAATAGGGCAAAAAATAGGGAACCTCTATTTTTCCAATACCGCGGGCTCGATTTTTGGCTCCTTTGCGGCCGGGTTTATCCTCATACCATTTCTCGGGGTGCAGAACGGCGTTACCATAACCACGGCCCTGAATATTTTCATAGCCATTATCATCTTAAGCCTTACAGAACTTCGTCCCGCGGTTAGAGGGGCCATTTCAGCAGCCTTTATCGCGGTTTTTTTCATATCTGCCCTCAGCCTGCCCCCCTGGGAGAAGATGGTCATGACCACGGGGCTCTATGTAAACCCCCTTGAAAAAGGAGAGGTGGAGTCACTGGAGAAGGGACAGAGAAAAGACAGGCTTCTCTATTACCGCGAGGGCATAAACGCTGTTATTACGGTGCGCGAGCGTGTGGAGAATAACAGGACCATACGTACCTATCAGGCCAACGGCAAGCAGGAGGCCCTCTCAATAAACGGGCTGGCAACAGGGGCATGGGCAGCGCTGGGCCATGTGCCAATGCTCCTGCACAGCGGCCCCGCCGAGGATGCCCTTCTCGTAGGCCTTGGCGCGGGCATTACGCTTGGGGCCATGGAGTACTACCCCATGAAGAGCGTGGATGTGGTGGAGATAGAACCCGCCGTAGCGGAGGCAGCGGGGTTTTTCAGCCGCTCCAATAATAACGCCCTGGCCGACCCCAGGGTAAGGATGCATATTGCCGATGGCCGGAGTTTTCTCTTTTCCACGGAAAAAAAGTATGACGTAATAATCTCCGCTGTCTCAGACCCCTGGATTACGGGGGTTGCAAACCTCTTTACCTACGAGTATTTTTCCGGCCTCCGCGATAAACTCAAGGAAGGCGGCACGGTTGCCATCTGGTTTCAGAACTACCGGGCCACCCCCGAGGAGGTAAGGATAGGCCTTAATACCTTTGCATCGGTCTTCCCGCATATAGGCATCTGGTTCCATTACACCGACGCACTGGACCTAATAGTGACAGGGGCCATGGAGCCGCAGAGAGTGGATATAAATGAGCTTAAGGAGCGTTTTAAGAATGCCGGTGTAAGAAGGGCGCTCTCCTATATCGAGGTAGAGGAGCCTGTTGACTTTTTCGACCTCTTCCTTATCGACGATGAGGATCTGCGCGGATATATAGGAGAGACCATGCTGAACACCGATGAGAGGCCCCTTATAGAGTTTACCCTGCCGCGCCATCTTTACATGGACACCTCTTCAGGCACCAGGAACGTCGAGGAGATATTAACTCATGTAAAGGCCATTACTCCGCCCCTTCTTCTGCCTGATAAGGACAAGGAGGATTTTTATCTTGCCCTTGGTAAATCCTACTCCATGTTCAGCTTCAGGCTCCCCCAGGCCTACGCGGCCTTTGGAAAAGTCCTTGAGATAAACCCCGGCAATAGTGAGGCCGCGGTCCTTGCCCGGGGGCTGAAAAAAGAGCTGGGGTATTAACCGGACCCTAGGGGGTCCATCTCAGGCAATCAACGAACCCTTTATGCAGGGGTATGCCTGAGAGGGTTCTCAGGGCTTCTTGAAAACCTCTGTATCCTTATGGAATGAGTACCATACAAACCAGTAGGAAATAATTCCCGCCACGGGCTCACCTCCTCCGAGCGTGGCATAGGCCTCTTCCGAGTCCTTGTCAAAGTAGACCCTTACCTCTTTACCCCATAGAGTATCCTCAAGAGGGGAGCTGAGTTTTTTTAGGATGCCGATGGGGTAGGCCTTGAACTTACCCTCTATCTCTATGCCCAGGACAAGTTCTTTTTCCTGAAGGTGCGGGGGCTTTTTTTCCCGGCGGAAAAAGGCAAAGGGACTCTTACTGTAACCTGCGTATGGGTCGCGTTCGTAGTCACGGGCATAGCCCGTATCTGGTGAGAGTACAAGGGTATGGGGAAAGAGTTTTTTCCACCTCTTCCACGTGGTTAGCCTTGAAGGTATGGGCGGCAGGGTAGTACCTGTCATGGGCCCTGTTACGGCCTCGCGCCTTATCTGAGACCAGAGGCTCTCGGTCTCGCGGTCATAAAAGAGTACGTTGGACCTGTAGAGGCGTCCTGAGACCCCGAAATTATATGTCTTGTCCTCTATGGTGCGGCCATAGACCTGGCCGCTGCCGGAGAGCGGTCACCAGGTGGCCAGTATGGCCGCCCCGCCTATACGGTCGTTTACGGCCTCGTGCCAGTTAAGGATTTTTATTGGGTAGGCCTTTGCCTCATCGCCGCGGGCTAGACCAATGACCCTCTCGCTATCCTCCATGAAATCCGCTTTATCCACGGTAACAAAGACGGGGTCTGTAAGGGAGGGGATGCCGTCTTTGGCCGGACCGCCAGCTCGAATCTCCCCAAGGGGTATGGAGTGTCTGGTAAGGTCAAAGCCAGAGGCAACCAAAAAAACGAGGATAAGTACAAGGCTCTTCAGTATCTTCATCTCACCCACCTCCTACTTTAAATAAACCCCATTATAAGGCCATGTCAATAAGGGGCCGGGCAAGAATAAGGGAAGTTACGGAAAGTGAGATACATGGCAGGGCAAGAATACGCCCCCCTTAAGCCTTGGTGAGTAGAGGGACATACATGGTACAGGGGAAGGGCTAAGGGTTAGCAGGGGCCGAGGCCTTATACCCGTCCATGACATCAAGCTCGGCCCTGGCGTCTACGGCCATGACGCCCTTCTCGTAGACAATAAGGGGGTTTATCTCAAGGGATTTCAATCCGTTCGTTGACTCCACCACCTTTGCGAGCTTCACAAGCACATTGGCAGCGGCCCTGGCATCGCAGGCGGGACTTCCGCGGTAACCAGTAAGGAGGCTGAACCCCTTGACCTCGGACATCATCTTAAGGGCGGCCTCCTCATCCAGGGGGGCAAGGGCAAAGCTCACGTCTTTCATGAGCTCAACTGCCACTCCGCCGGTACCGAACATTACTGTTACGCCGAACTGAGGGTCTTTAATGGCGCCGAGGATTAGCTCAACTCCTTGAGGCGCCTCCTCCTCGAGAATAAAACCCTCTATCATGGCCATGGGCGCCTCGTCGGAGACCCGCAGTATCATCTCGGACCAGGCGTTTTCTATCTCTTCCGGGCCCTTGATGCCTGTCTTCACACCGCCCACATCGCTCTTGTGGGCAATATTGGGTGAAATGAGTTTCAGGACAAGGGGCGCACGCATCTTCGCTCCCTCCACCATGGCTACATTCACGTCCTTTACCACCTTGAAGGCAGGCACGGTTATACCGGCAAGGCGGAGCACCTCCTTGGCGTCGGGCTCCACAAGGGTCTCTCTCTCAAGGCTCAAGGCCTCCTTCACCAGTCTCTCTATCTCGTCTATGACCACCGGTGTCGTCCCCCTTCCGCCAAAAAAGAGGCCGCCCTGGCGGCAGACTCGGGAGTGGAAAAAACAGGCAGTTCCTGGGAACGGAAAAGCCCGGTTCTCTCCCTTGTATAAGTGCCGCCCGGTGTGCATATGATAACGGGTTTTTTGTGGTATTTTTTTTGATTGGCTATAAGGGCCGGCAGGTTATCTGTGAGCCCCGGCGGGCCCCAGAGAGAGGCTACTATGGCCATATCAAAGCCGTCTCCCCCGAGGGTCTTCAAAAGAGCCTCGCCAAAGTCCCTGTCCGTAACACTGCCCGTAAGGTCCATGGGGTTGGAGATGGAGCAGACAGGGGGGAGCGTCCGGCGGAGCTCTCTTGCAACGCTATCCCCAAGGGGCACGACCTCAAGACCAAGGTCCGCGCACTCATCGGCTATGGCAACGCCTATGCCGCCGCCGTCGGTTATTACCATGACACGCCTTCCCCGGCTACTCTCTTTATTCTCTCCAAGGACCCTGCAAGCAAGGAGAAAATCCTCATAACCCTGCAGCTCAATAATTCCAGCCTTCCTAAAGGCCGCGCTGTATATCTCGTATTTTCCTGCCATGGCTCCGGTATGGGAGCGTGCGGCGGCGGCAGCCGGAGCGGTATGGCCAACCTTGAGGGCGGCCACGGGTTTATTCAAGACGCAGCGCGAGGCGGCGTTTACAAACCTCCTGCCCTCCTCCACGGACTCTATATAGAGGACTACAGCGGAAGTAGCCTCATCCACGGCGAGAAAGTCCAGACAATCGCTCTCATTTACATCCGCCTTATTACCGTAGCTGATGACACGCGCCACGCCTGTGCCTTCGGCGGCAAGCTCGTCCATTACAGTTACGGCAAAGGAGCCGCTCTGCGAGAGTATGGATAGCCCGCCTCCAGGTGGACGCTCCATCCTCTTGGGGGGTATGAAAAAGGTATCAAGGCCTGTTACTGTATCGTAGATACCGAGGCAGTTGGGGCCTATTATCCTTATGCCATGTTTTAACGCGGACTTCCGGAGCCTCTCTTCGAGCCTCGCGCCAACGGCGCCGGTTTCCTTAAATCCTCCGCTTACGATGACTGCGCCGCGGATAAGACCTGCCGCGTCCTCGATCATCTCCGGGATATGCCCGGCCCCAATGGCAAAGACCGCCAGGTCAAGAGGCTCGTTTATCGCCCTGATAGATGGGTAGCATTTACGCCCCCCCAGCTCCTCATGAGCCGGGTTCACAGGGTAGAGAACTCCGGAAAAACGGGAGCTAAGGCTCTCGTAAATTACGCCTGAGAGCTTTTCCGAGTTTAAAGTAGCCCCAACAAGGGCAACGCTCTGAGGGTTGAAAAAGCAATCCAGCACTTTAATACCGTAGATTCTCTATTAAGTAGCTTACAAATGCACATGGCAAGGCAAAATCAATCCAGCTTAAAGGCCGCCTTGAGCACGACTTGATACTCCGCCACATGGCCTTCCACTACCTTTCCGCGATGCTCTATTACCTCAAACCACGAAAGGCCGTGAAGGGTCTTTGCTGCATGCTCTATGGCCCTTGATATGGCATCCTCGTAACTCTTTTCCGAGATGCCTACAAGCTCTATCTGCTTAAAGGTCTTACCCATGGTCCTTCCCTCCCTCTGTTTTCATCAGATGGATATTAAAAGATACGGAATTTTTTCAGTCGCCTTTGCATATTCTTTTGAGGATTGCAGGAGTACTGAACGGCTTGAGATCAGCCCTCTTAAGGAGATATACGCCCTGAGGAATATACCCCCTGCGTAAAATCATCGCAACTCGCAGAACATTGCCGCGCATCGTTAAGGCGGTGACGAAGAATGAAAACACCTCAGCTTAAAGGTCTGCCAACGTAGTTAAAGTCCGCCGCTTCGGCGCAAAAAGACACACCCTCAGGGCGTGAGGCCAAGAGAGGTGTAATAGACGAGAAAGACACCGATGACAAAGACTATTAAATTAAGTATGGCGCTGATGGCGTGTATCTTCTTAAAACTCTTCTCAAGGGCCTTCCTGCCCTCACCGGGCTCGGCCATACGCATCGCTGTCTTGATGGCGCGGGCCTTTTTGCCTACGGAGAGCCCGGAGTAAAAGGTGATTATCGTCATGACTCCAAGGAGTATAAGACGTTCTTTAGGATAGACATTCACGGTATAGGATATGTAAAGAAGGCTTATAAGGCAGAGGGCTGAGGTGAGATAGCCCATGGCCCAGTATCTTGGAAAAATCCTGCCCACTACAAGGCCGGCATTCTCCCTTGAGAGGGCCTTAAAGATTTGAGGGGCTGCGAAGAAGGTGAAAAAGATTAAAGACCCCTGCCATACAACGAGGCTGAAGAGGTGCAGGAATCTCGCGATGTTGAGTTCTGTCATGTAGCGTTCTCCCTCGTTAAGACATTAAAATACATGGATTTTATACTACAAATCAGGGGTTTTTACAATAAAAATGTGCGCTTTTGGCAAAGCGGCCTCTTTTTAAGACAAGGATGAAGAGGGCTAAAGCCCTAAGCAGGGTTCTTTTAGCACCGGGCAGAGAGAGGCATACAGGGGGGGGTCCCGCATAAGGGGCTTAACAATTTTAAAGCAGGCCATAGACAAAGAAGCGCAGGATACAGGTGAGAAAGATGGCCGCAAAGGCCGTAATGGAGAGTATCCTCATGGCCGCAGTAAGAGAGGCGGGGCTGTGCTCAAGGCCGCCATCGCCTATAAATGGTTTTACCACAGGAATTCCCCCGTAGCTTGAGGGGCCGCCAAAGCGCACCCCAGTGGCCCCGGCCACTGCGGCCTCTGGCAGGCCGGCGTTTGGACTGCTATGGTTCCTCCCGTCGCGGAGCAAGGTCCTCAATGCCCCCCACCAGTCATAACCCAGGATAAAAGAGGCCAAGACCATTAGAGCGGCCGTAAGGCGGGCCGGCACGTAGTTGGCAGCGTCATCAAGGCGGGCCGGAAACCACCCGAAATCCCGGTATTTCTCGTTCTTGTACCCTGTCATGGAGTCAAGGGTATTTACGGCCTTGTAGGCGAGCATGAGGGCAGGGCCGCCAATGGCAAGGTAAAAGAGGGGGGCCACTACGCCGTCAGAGGTGTTTTCCGCTACGGTCTCGGCCGCGGCCCTGTAGATCCCGGCCTCGCTTAGCCCCACGGTATCCCTACCCACTATAAGTGAGAGCCTGTCTCTGCCAAGCTCGATCTCGCCCCTCTCCATGGCCCGGGAGACAAGCCGGGCCTCGGTGCCAAGGGAACGCACGGAGAGGGAGGCCCAGATAATATATATGTAAAGTATGTAATAAAGCGCCGGCGAGACCCAATGGAAAGAAACAAGGGCCAGCCATGTGGCTGCGTATACCCCGCCTGCTATGACTACTGCCAGGACTACGCCCAAAAACCTCTGCCGCGCCCCTTCTCCCGGATTAAGAGAGGCCCTCCCCTCCACATGAGCGCCCCTTAAAATACTCTCAACAAAGGTGATGGCGCGGCCTATCCACCTTACGGGATGGGGAAGGCCGAGCGGGTCGCCAAGGACCATATCAAGTCCATAGGCCAGAAAAACAAGGACTGAGAAAACCAGTATATCCATGGTGTATTACCTTCTATAGAGAGCACAGAGTCAGAGTAAGATTTTTTACCTTTACCGTTGCCTTTACCCTACGAAATGCCCATTATTTCAAGGAGCCTTTCCATATTAAGGCTCTCTCTCGCCCTCATGGCAAGAGTGTTCAGGTTTTGCTCAAGGCTCTCCTCATAGGGGGTGGAGTCAAGGTACGGCAGGCCCCGCGCGCTGGCAAGGGGAGCGAGAATACTCTGCCTCAGTCCCTCATTATGAAAGAGCCCGTGTATGTATGTGCCCCGGACCCGGCCGTCCTCAGAGAGAGCCCCGTCAAGTATCTCCACAGGAGCCTCGCCCCTTCTTGTAATGGTAAATAAAGGCCTTTTTGAGGGAGTGGATTCACCTGTGTGTATCTCGAAACCCTTTACAACCTCCCTTCCCATACTCACGCAAAGGGGTCTGGCCTCAACATTGAAGGTGGATTTTTCCTTGCAGAGGGTTGTCTCTATATCCAAAAATCCCAGCCCCTCTGAGCATGAAGTGGCTGACTCCACACCATGGGGGTCTCTTATGGAGCGGCCTAATATCTGAAAGCCGCCGCATATGCCCATGATATTGCCGCCTGAGGCGCGGTACTTCCCGAGGGCCCGGGCAAAACCCCTATCTGCAAGCCATTTAAGGTCAGACTGCGTGTTTTTTGAGCCCGGCACTACCACCATATCGGCCCCTTCAATCCCCTCCGGGTTTACCACGAACTCAAATGATACATGGGGTTCTTCTCTAAGGGGGTCAAAGTCCGTGAAGTTGGATATCCTCGGCAGTTTTATTACTACTATCCTCACCCTGGCCTCGCCCTTGGAATTGCGGCCTTGCTCCCCGGCGCACCTCATGGCCCTCTCAAGCGCCACGCCGTCCTCATCTGGCAGGTTCATGGCCTCCATATATGGGATAACGCCAAGGGTCTCAATGCCGGTCCGCCCGGTCAAAAAGTCCAGTCCCGGCTGAAGCAATGAGATATCACCACGAAACTTATTGATTATAAAGGCCTTTATGCGGTCTCTCTCATGGGGCTCAAGGAGCTCCATGGTCCCCACGATGGAGGCGAAGACCCCGCCCCTGTCTATATCGCCTACAAGGACAACAGGGCTGTCTGTCATGGAGGCCACACCCATATTGGCAATATCATTCTCACGGAGATTTATCTCCGCCGGGCTTCCGGCCCCCTCCAGGACCACTACGTCGTGCTCAGCGGCAAGCCTTGAAAAACTCTCTTCCACAAAGGCCATGGCCTCACCCTTGAAGCCATGGTACTCCACGGCGCTCATGGTGCCATGTACACGGCCGTGGATAATCACCTGGCTTACGGCATCTCCCGTGGGTTTAAGGAGCAGTGGGTTCATATCCACAGTGGGGGAGATGCCTGCGGCGCGGGCCTGCAGGGCCTGCGCAACGCCGATTTCTCCGCCGCCAGCCGTGACAAAGGCATTCAATGCCATATTCTGGGCCTTGAATGGAGCGGTGCGAAGCCCCATGTCTCTAAAAATCCTGCAGAGGGCCGTAGTGATAATGGTCTTGCCGGCATGAGAGGCCGTGCCCTGCACCATAATGGTACGCGCTCTTTTAGGATTGATTTCTATTGCCATAGCTTGCTAAAGTGACAAAGTGAGTTAGAAGTTAATGCCGCTAAAAAATACAGGGGACCAGGAGTGATTATAAGTATAAATCCAATTCTGGCAAAGCAATTTTTACTGATGTGTAAAACCATGGCAGATTGCCCTCATTCCACCTGAAAAGATTCGGTATGACAAAAACCCGGAAGACAAAGAATAGACCTCCCAAAAAGCCCGCCATAGGACCCATATGCATACGGTGTCCTGAGGCGCGCTTTGTGGACCCCGGCAAGGAGATCTGCTACAAGACTGGCGGGCTCTACTGCAGACGTCTTAGGGTTATAGTAGGTAAATACGAGCCCTGCCGCCTGAGTAAGGGCCGCAGAGCAAAGGCAGGGGATTAATTGCAAAAATTTTGCCTTCTCGGCCTGGGCCCTGGACCATAAGAGATGATGAGATCCAGGGATCTATTAGAAAAGGCCCTTCTGGCCGCAGTAGAGAAAAAGCGGCTTATTGTCTTTTTTCTCATGACGCACGCTGCCTTCCTCTTCTTCGGGATGCTCACCATGAGCCTGGAGATGCCTGCTATTGCAGAGCTTCACTCCGGGCTTATGGAGGAGATACAGGACGTAACCTACCTTAAACCCCTTACAGGCGCC
This sequence comes from Thermodesulfobacteriota bacterium, assembly GCA_046753945.1. Lineage (GTDB taxonomy): Bacteria > Desulfobacterota > GWC2-55-46 > GWC2-55-46 > JADFVP01 > JAJRZX01. The sequence continues at coordinate 925 of JBHHUW010000014.1, read as the reverse complement.
CTTGCACCGTACCTTACGTTAAAGATACTCTACACCTTCAGCTTCAACCTCATGGTGGGGGCCTTTATATCCACCACCCTTACGGGCCCTGTCTTCTTCATACCCTGCGTCATCGCAGTTTGGAGGAGTTTTATAATAGGAGTCCTCTATTACGGCATGGAGGCCTCGCCCCTTATGCCTCTTGTCTTCTTTGGAACGGCCCTCTTTGAGTTTACCGCCTATTCTCTAGGCTCGGCCCTTGGCACGGACCTCGGGCTCTCACTCTTACTTCCGGGTAGAAAGGGAACCACCTCGCGGAGGGAGGCCCTGGGTATTACCTTCAGGGAAGGCATCTGGCTCTATGTCCTTATAGTCATACTCCTCCTTATCGGCGCCATATGGGAGATAAGCTGGCTCCACTACCTCGGAGCAAGCGTCCCCAGCGCGTCTCCGGCGAGCTGAACCGGCCTCACCCCCTCCACATAGGCCTCTTCCCCGCCTTACCCCCTGCCTCACTCCCCCTCCTATGCCTTTCCTGCTGAATATATGATAGCATGGGGCCATGACCGCACCAAAGAAGGGGCTCTCCTGGGCTCATTAAACAAAAAAAACCTCAAATTATTGTTTAACCTCATATTTTTCTTGGCTTGCCCCCTGAGTTGTGCTATAAAGCATAGCACTATTAAGATATTTTTAAGGGCTTTGGGGCGAAAATGGGTAAGGCGCAGGGGGGATATGTTGTGGACCTCTGTGATCTGTCCTCTTTAGGGAAACTCTGGGGATTAAGATATGTGGTATACGACGCGGTGGCGGAGGACTGCTTAAAATTAATATAAGATTTTCATCAAGGCATGGAGTTACAAGGGGGAGGTGTGTAGATGGCTATTTCTGTAGCTGAAAACCTTATTGAAGTAAGAAAAAGGCTGAAAAAAGCGGCCAGAAAAGC
>JBHHUW010000013.1:0-27799 GCA_046753945.1 Thermodesulfobacteriota bacterium | reverse complement strand
GCTCCTGGGGTTTATCCTGCACTCTACGGCAAGGCCCATCTCCACGGCAAACTCAACGGCTTGAGCGTTAAGTACGGGCAGCGCCCCGGGCAGTCCCATACAGACGGGACAGACCTGCGTGTTGGGCTCACCACCAAACTTGGTGGAGCACCCGCAGAATATTTTTGTCTTTGTAAGGAGCTGGCTGTGAACCTCAAGCCCTATGACTGTTTCGTACTTCAATAATCTGCCTCGTGTATTGTGGGAGCAGGGTGTATTTTAAGGGTGGTAAGCCTGTTCCCCAATTGGTTTTCTTTGTCCCACTTTCTTTTTTTCAGAGGTAACGCGGGAGCAAGGTGTATATTCAAAGGTGAAAAGCCCGTTCCCCCGTTGGTTTTCTTTGTCTTACTTTCTTTTTTCCAAAAGAAAGTAAGGAGGTTGTTATAGCTTCGGCTTTCTGGTACTTGGTTCTGTGGCCTGCTCATAGGCATAGGCCGTATTAAGGACGGTCTGCTCGTCAAGGTGTTTCCCGACTAACTGAAGTCCCGTTGGCAGTCCCGCCTCTGTAAAGCCGCATGGCAAGGAAATTCCCGGCAGTCCCGCCAGGTTGGCGGAGATGGTGAATATATCTGATAGATACATGGTGAGAGGGTCTGCCATTCTCTCGCCAATCTTGAATGCCGGCGCCGGGGCCGTAGGCGTAGCTATGATGTCGCAGGACTTGAATGCCTCGTCAAAGTCTCTCTTAATGAGTGTCCTCACATCTGTGGCTTTTTTATAATAGGCGTCGTAGTACCCCGAGCTCAAGGCGTATGTGCCGAGCATTATGCGGCGTTTTACCTCGGCGCCGAAGTTCTCGTCCCTTGTCTGCTTGTACATGTCAATGAGCCCGGCGCCTTTATCATTTCTCATGCCGTATTTTACGCCGTCGTAACGGGCAAGGTTGCTCGACGCCTCGGCTGTGGCTACAAGGTAATATACGCTAACGGCATACTCTGTATGGGGTAGAGATATGTCCACAATTGCCGCGCCTGCGTCCTTAAGAATGGCGATGGCCTCTCGTACCAGCGCCTCGGTCTCTGTGTCCATGCCCTCTATAAAGTACTCGTTGGGTATGCCTATGCGAAGCCTTTTCATATCTGTGGTGAGGGCCCCGGCGTAGTCGGGCAAAGGCGCGTCTATGGATGTGGAATCTCGCTCGTCACAACCGGCCATGAGACCGAGCATTAAAGCCGCGTCTTTAACGTCCTTTGTTAGTGGGCCTGCCTGATCAAGGGATGAGGCAAAGGCTATCATGCCGTACCTTGAGACCCGTCCGTATGTGGGTTTAAGCCCCACAACGCCGCAGCACGATGCGGGCTGACGTATGGAGCCCCCTGTGTCCGTGCCTATGGAGGCGGCGCAGAGGTCCGCCGCCACAGAGGCGGCAGAGCCGCCAGAGCTGCCGCCGGGGACCCTGTCCTTTGCCCAGGGGTTTAGCGTTGGGCCAAAGGCCGAGTTCTCTGTGGAAGACCCCATGGCGAATTCGTCCATGTTTGTCTTACCCAGGATAACAGCACCGGCGTCTCTTAGTTTTTTTACAACCGTAGAGTCGTATGGGGGTATAAAACCTTCGAGCATTTTTGAGGCGCAGGTGGTCTTCTCTCCCTCTGTGCAAAAAATGTCCTTTACGGAGATAGGCACCCCTGTCAGGGGCGTCACTCCATCACCAGAGGCAAGTCTCTTGTCGGCCTCTGCCGCGGCCTTAAGGGCAGGCTCTGCGGTAACGGTAATGTAGCTGTTAAGGACAGGGTCAAACTCTTCTATCCTCTTTAGATAAACTTCCGTGGCCTCTGTAGAGGTGAGTTCCTTCTTTTGAAGCATTTTTGAGAGACCGGCTAATGTCTTTGATGTTATATCCATGGAATTACTCTATAATCCTTGGCACCTTGAAGCAGCCGTGGTCTTTTTCAGGGGCGTTTTGGAGGGCATTCTTGCGCCGAAGGGATGGAGTAACTACGTCTTCCCTTAAGACTCCCTTTTCAGAGGTATCCTGGACTGAGGGCGCAATATCTGTAGTATCAAGGGCCGAGAGTTTTTCCACGTAACTTAGAATATTTCCCATCTGCTCCGTGTAAAGCGTAGTCTCATCCTCTGTTAAGGCGAGCCTCGCAAGGTCGGCCACATGAAGAACCTCTTCTTTATCTATCTTCATATCATGTATCCTTCTGGTGGTTTTTGGAGAGAGCAATTTAACACAGGAGCGGTCCTCTTTCAAGGGCGGTCTTGTTTTCTCATGGCCTTTGCAGAGGAAAGATTACTCTCAAAAGGCTTGACATAAGTCATGTGCTCTGATACAAGTGTCTGATATGTTTAGTGAAAATAACTGCCTGAAGATTCGCTATGCCTTGAAGCATGTGTCGGGCTTAAGAGAAGGGGTAACCATATGAAAAAGACCATGATGGCGGGATTTATCCAGAACGACCCGGGATTTGGCCAGGTGGAAGATAATGTAAGCGCCGCTGTAGGGGAGATAAAGTCCCTTGGGGCGGACCTTGTAGTATTGCCGGAGCTTTTTTCTACGGGGTATCAGTTTCGCTCCAAGACCGAGGCCAGGGGCCTTGCAGAAGAGATCCCCTCAGGGCCTACGACAGAGGCCCTTATAGAGGCGGCCTCATCTTCAGGCACAATTATCGTCGCCGGTATCCTTGAGAAGTCTGGAAAAAAACTCTTTAACTCCTCTGTGCTTATCTCGCCAGATGGTTTTACGGCGGTTTACAGGAAGGCACATCTATTCTGGCGGGAAAAGAACATCTTTAGCCCCGGCGATACGCCTTTCGAGGTACATGAGGTTGACGGGGTAAAACTGGCCATGATGATATGCTTTGACTGGTATTTTCCCGAGGTGGCAAGGACTCTTAGCCTTAAGGGGGCCGAGGTCATATGCCATCCATCAAACCTTGTTCTGCCGCACTGCCCTGCCGCCATGATTACAAGGTGCCTTGAGAACAGGGTCTATGCCATAACCGCCAACAGGGCCGGGATGGAGCAGCGGCGTAAGGGCGAGCCTCTGAGGTTTATCGGGCAGAGTCAGATTGTCTCCCCCTCTGGAGAGGTGCTCTACAGGGCCCCCGCAGAGGGGACTGATTCCGTGGCTCTGGAGATAGCTCCGTATAAGGCAATGAATAAGGCCCGCACGCGTCTTAATGATATTTTTAAGGACAGGAGAGGGGACCTCTACGGGCTCTAAGCCTCCTGGCGGTCCTTTTACCGGCAAGGGCCCATAAGGCCCGTAAGGGGCCCAGCGGCCTATGGTCTCTGTTAAGCTTTTGTATATAATACCTTTTTGTCCTTGACAAAAAGGGCTACTTGTTTTATCTTGCCTCTTACCTTCAAAGACTTTATAGTGTAACAAATGTAATCAGAAAGCGAGCCGGGCCCGGCGCTCCGGTAAAAGGCCCCTTGCGGGGCGTAAACCTTTCAGGTAGCAGTGGAGAGAGTAATGCTTATCGCATACCTGCCGATACTCATTATGATTGTCATAGCCTCCTTAATGGCCTGTGGCGTGCTCTTTATGAGCTCTCTTTTTCGTCCTAAAAACCCCTACAAAGAAAAACTCAGCCCCTGGGAATGCGGTGTCAAGCCCACTGGTGACGCCAATGTCGGTCACTTCCGTATCCATTACTTTATCATCGCCATTCTCTTTATTGTCTTTGACGTGGAGACGCTTTTTCTCTTTCCCTGGGCAGTGCTACTAACGGATAAAGGCATCTCCGGTTTTATCTTCGTGGAGATGATTATTTTCATAGCTGTTCTTGCAGTTGGGCTTATCTACGCATGGGTGAAAGGGGCGCTTGAATGGATATGATGATTACCTGTAGTGAGGTACCCATGTGGCAGAACTAAAGAAAAACCCCATGGAAGAGGTGGCTCTCTTTACGAGCCTTGAGTCTATCTCAGAGATTTTGAGGGAGAATCCTCTTATGAGGGGTGTGAAAGATAACACCGTTACAAAGACCGTTGTCAACTGGGGCCGTACTTCGTCACTCTGGCCTATGACATTCGGACTTGCCTGCTGCGCTATTGAGATGATAGCCGCGGCCTGTTCACGTTATGACACGGACAGGATGGGCATGGTCTTTCGGCCTTCGCCTCGTCAATCCGACGTCATGGTAGTGGCCGGCACCATGACAAAGAAGATAGCCCCCATGGTAAAGAGGCTTTATGACCAGATGTCAGAACCGAGGTGGGTTGTGGCCATGGGCGGCTGCGCTTCAGCCGGTGGGCCATACAACACCTATGCCGTTGTTCAGGGCACGGACCTTGTAATACCGGTAGATGTCTATGTGCCGGGCTGTCCGCCCCGTCCCGACGCCCTGCTTTACGGGTTTCTGGAACTAATGGAAAAGATAAAAAAAGAGCATCCCTTTGTCTTGCAGGAAAGAGGAATAAAGACACTGAAATGATAAGCGAAGATAAAAAGAAGTTACTCGTTGACAAGGTAGTCTCCGCCTTCAGAGACGATATAATCAGCACCACGGTCTTTCGCGGCGATGTTACGCACCTTGTGAAAAAGACTGCGATTCAGGGCCTCTGTACTTACCTGGCGACAGCAGAGGGGCTTAAGATGAACTACCTCGTGGATATTGCCGGCGTGGATTATCTTCACCGCGCGCCGCGTTTTGAGGTTGTATACCACCTCTACTCCACCTCTACAAAACTGAGAATTTGTCTTAAAGTAGGGCTTGCAGAAGGCGAGAGCGTGCCGTCAGTAACGGATATCTGGAGTGCCGCTAACTTTCCCGAGCGTGAGGCCTATGATATGTTCGGCATAGTCTTTTCCGGCCATCCGGACCTGCGAAGGATATACCTTGACGAGGACTGGGAAGGATTTCCCCTTAGAAAGGACTACCCATTACGGGGATACAAGGACGAGTATAATCCCTTCGGGGAAGAACCTGAATAAGTACTTGACCCCGGGCAGGATTAAGGCCGATTTAAGGAGTTTAAGGGCTACAATCCATAAAAGATTCGGGGCAGTTCATTAAGATAAATAACGGTAGACAGCTTTTTGTCTGCACGAGCAAGGGTAACTGATGACAACACCTGATAATCTCATAAAGACACAGGAGCTTGTGGTCCACATGGGGCCGCAGCATCCCTCTACTCATGGTGTTCTGCACCTTATACTCAAGCTGGAGGGCGAAAAAGTGCTTGGCGCCGAGCCTGATATAGGGTACCTGCACAGGGGCACCGAGAAGATAGCCGAGAACCTTCTCTATCATCAGTTTGTGCCTTACACTGACAGGCTTGACTATATGTGCGCCATGAGCAACAACCTTGCTTATGTCATGGCCGTTGAAAAACTCCTTGAGACCGAGCTGCCCGAGAGGGCGAGTTACATAAGGGTTATAGCGGCCGAGCTTTCGCGTATAGCCGGACATATCATAGGCATCGGGGCCTGGGCAGTTGATCTCGGGGCCATGAGCATACTCCTTTACGCCGTAAGGGAGAGGGAGATGGTCCTTGATATCTTCGAGATGCTCTGCGGCGCGAGGATGACGCTCACATATCTCCGTGTGGGAGGCGTACGTTACGATTTTACAGACGAGTGCGCCGCCGCCTGCCGTGACCTTATAAAGTTAATGCCCGAGCGCCTTGACGAGTACGAGAGAATTCTCAACAAGAACAGGATATGGTTAGATAGGAACAAGGGAGTGGGCGTTGTCTCGGCGGGAGACGCCGTAGATCTCGGTCTCAGCGGTCCCGCGCTACGCGCAAGCGGAGTTGACTGGGACATTAGAAGAGACGAGCCCTATCTTGTCTATGACCAGCTTGATTTTGACGTGGTTACAGGCACTGCCGGCGACTCTCTTGAGAGGTACCTTGTGAGGATGGAGGAGATAAAGCAGTCCCTGAGGATTATAGAGCAGGCCCTACAGAAGATGCCCCCTGGGCCCTTTGTCGTAGATGACCCTCATATAGTGCCGCCTCCAAAGCCCGGCGTCTACAAGAACATGGAAAACCTCATACACCACTTCAAGTATGTCTCGCAGGGGTTCAGCGTACCCAAGGGCGAGGTCTACTCCGCCATAGAGGCCCCCAAGGGCGAGCTTGGTGTGTATATAGTGAGCGATGGCACGGAAAAACCTTACAGGCTGAAGATTCGCGTGCCTACATTTATGAACCTGCAGGCCATGGACCACCTCTGCACCGGTGGGTATATGGCCGATGTTATCGCCACGCTATCAAGTCTTGACCCGGTCTTCGGTGAGTGCGATAAATAGAATCTTTGCTAAGGGAATTTAAGGGATGCTTACAGAGAAGGTCAGAGAAGAGATACTCAATAGAACGGCCAAGTATTACAACAAGAAGAGCGCCGTAATGGATGCACTTATGCTTGTGCAGAAGGACTGCGGCAATAACCTTACGCGTAGTGATATGGAAGATATAGCCGATCTTCTTGAGATAAAACCCCATGAAGTAAATGCCGTGGCCTCTTTTTATACTATGTATAATTATGCCAAACCCGTGGGCAGGTATCATATACAGGTATGCAGGAATCTCTCCTGCGCCCTGCTTGAGGCTGAGGCTATTATAGCTCATATAGAGGACTCTCTCGGCATAAAGACCGGCGGAACGACGCCTGATAATAAATTCACCCTCTCTACGGCAGAGTGTCTCGGTTCCTGCGGCACAGCGCCCATGATGCAGATAAACGATGATTATTACGAGGACCTTACCACGGAAAAGGTAGATGCCATCCTCGCCGGACTTGAATAAAGGACAAGACGTTTTGGAGCAGGTCTTACTTAAAAACATACATAATCACGAGTCTTATAAGATAGGGTCTTATATGGATAGCGGCGGATACCAGGCTATTCGCAAGGCCCTCACATTAGGCCGTGATGATATTATACAGCAGATAAAAGACTCAGGTTTAAGGGGCCGCGGCGGAGCCGGATTCCCCGCCGGGCTGAAGTGGAGCTTTATCCCCAAAGACCCTGACCTTGAAAAATACCTCTGCTGCAACGCCGATGAGGGCGAGCCCGGGACATTCAAGGACAGGGCTATCATGGACAACGACCCCCATCTGCTCCTTGAGGGCATGATGATAACGTGCTACACCATAGGCGCGGCCACGGGTTACGTTTATATCAGGGGCGAGTTCGAGTTTGGCGCGAGACGCCTTGAGGCGGCCATTGACGAGGCCTATGAAGCGGGTTTCCTTGGAAAAAACATCTTTGGTTCTGATTTTTCCCTTGATATGTACGTTCACCGCGGCGCCGGCGCCTATATATGCGGCGAGGAGACGGCCCTGCTTGAGTCCCTTGAGGGCGGACGGGGCCAGCCCCGAAAAAAACCGCCTTTCCCGGCCCTTGCCGGGCTTTACGGCAAGCCCACGGTCATTAATAACGTGGAGACCCTTTCCTGCGTGCCGGCTATCATTGAGAAGGGTCCTGAGTGGTTCAAATCCATTGGTCCGGAAAAGAGCCCAGGACCGAAGATATACGGCGTAAGCGGCCATGTGAAAAAGCCCGGGCTCTATGAACTGCCAATGGGCATCACGCTGCGTGAACTCATCTACGAGCACTGCGGCGGCATGAGGGGGGATAAGCCCCTGAAAGCCGTAATTCCCGGAGGTGTGAGCGCTCCAATGCTTGTTCCGGCGGACCTTGATACGCCCATGGATTTTGAATCAATGGGCGCAAAGGACACCATGCTGGGCTCCGGAGCGGTCATAGTAATGGAAGAGGGCACCTGCATGGTAAAGGTGGCCTATATAACGAATCGTTTCTTCAGTCATGAGTCCTGCGGTAAATGCACGCCATGCCGCGAGGGCACAATATGGATTACGAAGATTCTGAAGCGTCTTGAGTATGGTAATGGAAGGCCAGGCGATCTAGATCTGCTGGAAGATCTCTGCGAGAATATTTTCGGCAGGACCTTCTGCCCCCTTGGCGATGGAGCTGTCATGGCGCTGCGGGGAGCTATAACACACTTTAGAGAAGAGTTTCTAAACCACGCGGCGAATAAAGGCTGCACGGCTTAAGGCACGGGCCTTAGAACTCGGAGATAATACAAAAGAGAATGGCTACAGTAATTGTAAATGGCAAGACAATTTCCGTAAACGACGGAACGCTCATACTTGATGCCGCCAGGGATGCAGGTTTTGAGATACCTACGTTCTGCTATCAGGCGGACCTCATGGGAGTGGGCTCATGCAGGATGTGTCTTGTGGAGATAGAGGGGCAGAAAAAGCTTCAGCCCTCGTGCATTACCCCTGTTATGGAAGGCATGAGCATACAGACAGAGACCCCTGAGATTCATCAGGCAAGGAAGGGGGTGCTGGAGTTCTTCCTCTCCAACCATGCCCTTGATTGTCCTGTATGCGATAAGGGCGGCGAGTGCGAGCTGCAGGATATGGTCTTTAAGCACGGCCCCGTAGAGGGCAGGTATGCCGAGGGTAAGCACAGGTTTCATGAGAAGGACTATGTCCTCAGCCCCGTAATAGTGAAGAACTCCAACCGCTGCGTCCAGTGTCTGCGTTGTGTAAGGGTATGCGACGAGGTCGTAGGCCGTAGTGTCCTGGCCTCTCTTGGCCGCGGCCATGAGCAGGAGGAGACGAGTTTTTTAAGGACCCAGCTTGACTGCGACCACTGCGGCAATTGCATCGAGGTATGCCCTGTGGGGTGTTTCATGCGTCTCCCTTACAGGTATAAGTCAAGGCCCTGGGACCTTAAGGGCGCGGACACGGTCTGTCCCTACTGCGCCACAGGCTGCAGAATGGTTGTAGAGGAACGGGACGGCCAGGTCCTCCGGGCCAGAGCCCAGCTCGGCGTGGGAATCAACAGCGAGACCCTCTGCGCCCGCGGCAGGTTCGGCTTTGACTTTGTTAATAGCAAGGAGCGTCTAACTACGCCCCTTATCAGGAAATCCGGCACTCTGGTGCCTGCTACGTGGGACGAAGCCCTTAGCTTTATCACTGAGAGTTTATCTGGTATAGATGGCGAAAGGATAGGCGGTCTTGCATCACCCATTTTAACGAACGAGGAGCTATACCTCTTTCAGAAACTTATGCGCGGAACTCTTAGAAGCCCCAACATCGATTCATCTACAAGGTGGAACCCCCTTGTAGTTGAGAACTATATAACCGGGGCCGCTATGACCGGTGGCGGGGTCAGCGTCTTTGACGTTATGGAGGCCGATACTCTCTTTGTCGCCGGGACACAGCTATCTGAAGAGAACCCTGTTGTGGATTACATCGCGCGCCGTATTTCTGCGCAGAGCGATACGAGGATAATAGTGGCCTCGCCTCGTGATATGAAGCTTGACTCCTCTGCGGGGCTCTCCATAAGGCATATTCCCGGAAAAGTTGGCGCTCTTATGAAGGCGGCAGCCTTATCTTTATATGAGTCCAATAAGGACAAGCTCCAGGGGTTTGCAAGGGCAGGAGAATTTTCAGGCCTGAGCCTGGATGACCTCCTCAGTGAGGCGGGTCTATCCACTGAAGAGCTTGCAGGTGTCATAACGAGATTTGAAAAATCAGCCAGCGTAGGTTTAACAGCCGGTACGGATTTTCTGAGGCAACCCTCGGGGCTGCCGGCCCTGGGGCTTTTGTCCGAGGTCCTTACGGCTCTTGATAAAAAAGTCCTCATCCTTCCCATACTCGACAGGGCCAATCAGAGAGGCGCCTGGGAGATGGGAGTCTTGCCGGGCCTTGCACCAGGTTATACCACTGCACCAAAGAGGGGACTTGGCGCAAGGGAAATGCTCGAGGCGGCAAACTCCGGCGGCCTTGAGGCCATGTATATAATCGGTGAGGATCCTGTAGGCGAGAACACCACCGGTGTCTCTGCCTCTCATGCCATATCAAGACTGAACTTTACTCTTGTGCAGGATACATTTATGACAGAGACTGCCGCGCTGGCGGACTGTGTCCTGCCCGGCGCCTTTCCCGCCGAGAAGGAAGGGACCTTTACGAATCAGGAGGGAAGGGTGCAGGCTATAAGGCGCCTTAAGTCCCCGCCAGGAGAAGCAAGGGCCGACATAAAGATAATAGCCTCTCTGGTAGAGAGACTCTCATCTCTTCAAGTCTACTGTAAAAAGACCGGTGCCAAAAAGGTCTTTGGGGAGATAAGAGGAGAGGCGCCTGCTTATGCCAAGGTTAGCCTTGAGTTTAATAACAGGAAGAATAAATCTGACAACCTTGATAACAGAGAGGCCCTCGCGGCTGCATCAGAAGGCGCTTTTACTCCCGGCCCTATGCCTTCAGAGGCCCCGGCCCCAGAGGCTGCCGGAGATGGAGAGTTTCTCCTCGTAACGGGAAATCCCCTCTTTCACTCAGGGAGGCTTTCTCACAGCTCACCGACTCTAACGGGGCTGCAAAAAGGCGCCGTCCTGGAGATAAGCGAGGCCGATGCCGTAGTCTTACAGCTCTCTAACGGCGAGGAGGCCAGAGTTACGGGTAACGGGTACGAGGTTTTGCTGCCCGTGAGCCTTAGAAAGGGCATGAGATCGGGTGTGGCATTTATACCTGAGTTTTTTCCGGGTGTCTCTGTTGGAAGATTTTTTTCAGACGGAGTCTCTGTGCCCCTGGTGAGAATAAAAAAGCCCTGACCTGCCGCAGACTCGCGGCATGACGGGGCATGGCATTAAATAAAGCCATGTTGGGAAGTAAGATTTAAAAGAAGCCTCTTTCTGAGGGGCCGGAGGTGTACTATGATAGAGCCCGAACTATTAAGAGAGCAGCAGTTTTTTGCCGATCTTACTGATGATGAGGTGGCGGTGGTGGCCGGTGTTACGGAGAAAGCCAGTTATAATCTCGGTGACACAATCTTCAAGGAATCTGAAGAAGGGCAATCCATCTATATAATAAAGAGCGGCGAGGTCAAGGCCTGCAAGACCGCCCCTGACGGAGAGCTCTTTACGCTTACAATAATGAGGGAAGGGGAGATATTCGGCGAGATGAGTTTTCTTGACGGCAGGCCCCATACCTCTACCATAGTGGCCATCTCCGACATAGATGTTTATATTATAAACAGGGATGATTTTGAGACTATTATCGAGGGTCATCCGTGGATTGTCTACAAGCTTATGAAGAATATTGTCTTTACTATACACGCCATTGTGCGCGGTATGAACTCGCGGTACATGGAGATGATAAACTACATGTGGGGCAGGAAGAGGTTCAATTAGGCGCGGTCCCGGGGTCCATTAAAATTAAGGTGGCTCCATTTAAATGAGAATACAAGATTTTGGAAGTTAATTTTCTTTAGGGCGAGAGACAATGATAGATACAGCTTTGCTTCTCACAATTTTAGTCATGGTGATAAAGGTAGGCATTCTCACCATGATACTATTTTCACTGCCCATGCCGCTGACGTGGCTTGAGAGAAAGGTGGCCGGTCATATCCACGCCAGGCTCGGTCCTTTCAGGGTAGGCCCCCATGGAATCCTGCAGCCCCTTGCAGATACCATAAAACTCCTATTTAAGGAGGATATCGTCCCTGAGAAGGCCGACAAGTTTATCTTCAAGATTGCGCCGCTTATTGCCATGATACCCGCTTTCGCCGTCTTTGTGGCCATACCTGTGGGGGGCACATGGACAGTGCCTGTTATCGAGCAGGAGGTTAACCTCTATGTGACGGATATGAACGTGGGGCTTCTGTACATACTCGCCATGGGAGGGCTTGGCATCTACGGTATAATCTTTGGAGGGTGGGCCTCAAACAGCAAGTACGCCCTTCTTGGCGGCCTGAGAAGCGCGGCCCAGATGATTAGCTACGAGGTGGCCATGAGTTTTGCCGCTGTAGGCGTGGTGATGATGTCAAATTCCCTTAGCCTCGTTAATATAGTAGATACACAGGGCGGAGGATTCTGGAACTGGAACATCTTCTATCTTCCCGTTGGCCCGGTGTGGTTCGCTATCTTTATCATCGCCGGCTCGGCGGAGATAAACCGTATACCCTTTGATCTGGCTGAAGATGAAGGAACGCTTGCCGCGGGCTTCCATACGGAGTACAGCGGCATGAAGTTCTCCTTCTTCATGCTCGCTGAATATATTGCCATGGTAACTATATCCGTCCTTTCGGTGGTGCTCTTTTTTGGAGGGTGGCACCCGCCCGTGGACTACACTATACCCTTTGTGCCCATAGCCTTTATATGGCTCTTCTGGTTTGTCGCGAAGGTTGCGTTCTTTATCTATATGTTCATGTGGGTGCGTTTTACACTGCCAAGGTACAGGTATGACCAACTGATGAATATAGGCTGGAAGATATTAATACCAATATCGCTTGTGAATATCCTTATTACAGGGTTGATGAGAATATAGAGTCTCATATTTACTGCGAAGGTGTGATTTTATGAAGTGTGACTGCGGAGCCGGAAAGAGAGTAAAGGATTTTCTAAAGGCCTCACTCTTTCTGGATTTTATAAAGGGATTGCACGTTACCCTTGGCTACCTCTTTTCAAAGAGTATTACCATCAGGTATCCTGATGAGGAAAAGTGGGTACCCTATCAGAGGTTCAGGGGCCGTCATACCCTTAACCTTACCCCTGAGGGTAAGGAGCTCTGTGTGGCCTGTGAGCTGTGCTCCAGGGCCTGCCCCACGGATTGCATAACCGTCATACCTATGGAGGATGACACGGGCATAGGCATAACCGACAGGGTGGCAAAGGTATGGAAGGTAGACCTTGTAAGGTGCCTTTTCTGCGGTTACTGCGAGGACGCCTGCCCTACGCGCGCCGTAAGGCTCGGAAGAGAGTATGAGCTCTCATGCGCCGATATAAGCAGGACGAAGTTTGAGAAAAAAGAGCTGCTTCTGCCTGAGTCTGTGCCGGAGCAGGTAAGGGGCGGTGGTGTGGCCAAGGCAAAGTTCGTCAGAGATAAGGACGGAATCAAGGTAGTGGCCAACCTTGGCAAGATAAGAAAGATGCGCTGGTAGCCCCGGGGCGCCTCGGTAAGATAAGTACTCCAGGGGGCTTAAATTAGACTGCGCAGCATATTGTATTCTGAGATATATTTGCCTTGAGTCCAGGGGCTCCGTGGCAAAGGTGCTAAAGTAAGTATTTTACAGAGGATTATGGAACAGATATTTTTCTATATATTCGCCATCATAGCCGTCGTATCGGCAGTGGCAGTGGTTGTCTCTCGTAACCCTGTGCATAGCGCGTTATTTCTCATAGTCACTCTCCTTCAGGTGGCGGCTCTCTTTGTGCTTCTGCGCGCGCCATTTCTCGCGGCGGCGCAGGTCTTTGTATATGTTGGCGCGGTGATGGTCCTATTCCTCTTTACAGTTCTTGTCCTGGACATAGGAAAAGAGACTATTATTGAGTATATGCACAGCCATGCCTTTGCCGCCGTAGGGGCTGTAGTGGCCCTCTTCTTGGTCCTTGCCTACGTAGCCTCACGAGGCAGCATCACCGTGCCGCTGGGCGGGTTCGGAGAGGAGGCCCTTGTAAAGAATATCGAAGTAGTGGGCAGGGCCCTCTTTACAAAGTATATATTTCCCTTTGAGGTTGTCTCTCTCTTGCTGCTTATAGCCCTTGTAGGAGCCATAGTGCTCGTAATGAACGAGAAGGGCAGCAGCAAATAAGGGATTTACTAAAAGGTAAAAAAATCATGGTAACTTTAACACATTATCTTATACTCAGTTTTCTTCTCTTCTCCATCGGTGTGGCCGGTGTGCTGATGAGGCGTAACATAATCATTGTGCTCATGTCGCTGGAGCTTATTTTCAACTCCGTTAACATAAGCCTGGCGGCATTCTCATATTATCTGCATTCCCTCGGAGGCACGGTGCTTGTGGTCTTCAATATAACGATAGCCGCCGCCGAGGTTGCCATAGGTCTGGCCATTCTTGTTGCCGTGTACCGCCGAAGGAAGACTGTTTATGTGGATGAACTTAATAAGCTGAGGTACTGATGTTGCTCTGGGCGCTTCTTATATTACCGCTTCTTTCAGCCGTTATTATTACCCTTGTTACGAGGCGTAATAAGGATCTGAGCTCCTATATCTCCATCGGGGCTGTCTTTGTCTGTTTCCTCATAGTCTTTCCTTATTTTTTGAGGTTCGTGGGCTCATCGCATACCGAGCACATTGAGAACTCCTTCCGGTGGATAGGTGTGCCGGGAATGCTTGTGGAGATAGGCTACCTTATCGACCCATTGAGCGTTCTCATGCTCTTTATCGTCACCTTTGTCGGCACCCTTATACATATCTATTCGCGTGGTTACATGCATGGCGAACCGGGATTTTCAAGGTTTTTCGCATGTCTCTCCCTCTTTATATTTTCCATGCTTGGGATTGTCCTGGCAAATAACCTCATAATGATATATGTCTTCTGGGAACTCGTGGGGCTCAGCTCTTATCTGCTCATTGGTTATTATTTTGAAAAACCCGCGGCAAGCGACGCGGCCAAGAAGGCCTTTCTCGTTAACAGGATAGGCGACTTTGGTTTCGCCCTTGGTATCTTCGTCATATTCTACGCCTCGGGTACCTTTAACTTCCTTGAGATAGGGCATCAGGTCCATGCAGGTCATCTCTCGCCTAATACCATGCTCCTTGGCTCGCTTCTGCTCTTCTGCGGCGCCGTAGGCAAATCTGCGCAGTTTCCCCTTCATGTCTGGCTGCCAGACGCCATGGAAGGCCCAACGCCTGTCTCGGCCCTTATCCACGCCGCCACAATGGTTGCCGCCGGCGTTTATATGCTGGCGAGGATTTCCTTTCTCCTTTACGCCGCACCGCCTGCCGCTACAACAGTCATAGCCTACACAGGCGCCATAACGGCCCTCGGAGCGGCCCTTCTGGCCCTCGGTCAATCGGATATTAAGAGGGTCATAGCCTTTTCCACCCTCAGTTCGCTTGGATATATGGTTATGAGTGTGGGCGTTGGCAGCGCCACGGCAGGTATGTTCTACCTTATGACCCATGCCTTTTTCAAGGCCCTGCTCTTCCTCTGCGCAGGAAGTGTAATCCATGCCTGCCATACCAATGACATCTGGCATATGGGCGCTCTCTCGCCAAAGATGAAGATAACAACAGCCACCTTTATCCTGGGCAGTCTCGCCATGATGGGTGTATTCCCATTCAGCGGTTTCTGGAGTAAGGACGAGATACTGAGCGCGGCTTTCTCAAATGGTGATATGGTGCTTTATGGCGCCGGAGTCGTGACGGCCTTTATTACCGGTATATTCATGACAAAGCTCATCCTTGTCACCTTCTTTGGTAAGAAACGGTATCATGGAACCCCCCACGAATCTCCGCCATCCATGACCATCCCACTTATCATACTTGCTATCTTTGCCGTCTTTGTGGGCCTTGTTGGTCTGCCTAATATTCACCCCAACTTCGGGTCTTTCCTCGGGCTCCACGGCGGCGGGCACGGCGGCGGGCACGGAGGCGAGCATGCCTTTAATATGACAGTGGCCATAAGCTCCACCATAGTGGTCTTTGCCGGTATCATAATCGGCTTTCTAACCTATCACACCGGCGCGATAAACCCGGATAAGATGTATCTGCGTTTCAGATGTGTATACCGTGTACTTGAGAACAGGTTCTACATTGACCATTTTTACGATAATTTCCTCGTGGCCAAGATATATAATCAGGTGGCGCGCATATTATGCTTTATTGAGGTAAATATCATTATCAACTTCTTTATAAACGGCCCTGCTTATCTTATAAGGCACGTGGGGCTCTTCCTGCGCTCTACTATTACTGGCGGGGTGCAGCACTATACATTCTTTATGGTAGCGGGCGCGCTTGCCCTGATAATACTCTACGCTTTAGTGTAAATTAGTGTAAAGGCAAAGGCCCCTCCTGCCTCTGTACCGGAGAGGGCACTTCAATGAAGGAAGAAAGGTAAAAAAACTTGGAAGGCTTCCCTATAATATCGGCGATAATCCTTGCGCCTCTCATAGCCACAGTAATCCTTATCTTTGTAAATGATAAGGACCACGGTCTGATACACGCCATCGCGGTTGTAGCCACAACCATTCCACTCGTGTTATCCCTGTACCTGCTCTTTGCCTATGATATGGTCAGGGGCGGTTATCAGTTTGAGGAGAATATCCCCTGGGTTAAATCAATGGGCATCAACTATCACGTAGGCGTTGACGGGATAGGCATAGCCATGGTCCTCCTCACGGCAATTGTTATATTTACCGCTGTCTTTGTCTCATGGAAGGGGATAACGCACAGGGTGAAGGAGCATTATATCTTCCTCCTGCTCCTCGTATCAGGTGTCTTTGGGGTCTTTACCTCGCTGGACCTGCTCTGCTTCTACTTCTTCTATGAGCTTGCCGTTATACCCATGTACCCGCTTATCGGTATCTGGGGCAGTGCCAACCGCGAATACGCCACGATGAAACTGACTCTGTACCTCAGCCTTGGCGCCGTATTCGCCATGCTCGGCATACTCTCCATATATTTTGTGGCCGGCGCCCAGACAGGGCATTATACATTCGACATGGTCCAACTCAGTCAGGTAGCCTTTGATAGCGGCTATCAGATAAAGGTCTTCCTGCCAATACTAATAGGTTTTGGTGTCCTCGTACCACTTGCCCCATTCCATTCATGGTCCCCCATAGGGCATGCCGCCGCGCCTTCGGCCGTCAGTATGCTTCATGCCGGGGTCTTGATGAAGATCGGCGCTTACGGGATACTGCGCGTAGGCATGGGGCTCCTGCCTGAAGGCGCGGTCTTCTGGATGCCCGTTGTAGCCATACTCTGCCTTATTAATATATTCTACGGTGGTATGGTCGCCATGCACAGAAAGGACATGAAGTTCATGGTTGGTTATTCTTCATCGAGTCACATGGGTTACGTCCTCCTGGGGTTTGCAACACTTAATCATATCGGCGTCAACGGCGCAGTACTTCTCATGTTCGCCCACGGCATAATGACGGCCCTTGCCTTCTCTCTCATAGGCTTTATATACGACCAGACCCACACGAGGATGATGTATGATCTCCGGGGCCTTGCCGGCAAGCTTCCCTTCGTGGCCATTGCCTTTGCCGTCATGGCCTTTGCCTCAAGCGGTCTGCCGGGGCTTGCAAACTTTGTGGCCGAGGTAATGATATTTGTAGGCGCCTTTAAGGATTATCCGGTACAGGTGGTTATATCAGTCTTCATGATAATAGTTACTGCCACCTATATGCTGAGAGCCATAAAGAACGTATTCTTCTGCGAGGAGATGGAGAGGTGGGACGGTGTTAAGGACGCTACCGGCTTTATTGAGAAGTTTCCCTTCATCATCCTGATAGCCGTTCTCTTTATTGTGGGCTTTTACCCCTCTATCCTTCTTGATATTATAAACAGCGGCGTAGACACCTTGCTTGCACGCATGCCTGTCTTGCCGCCAAGTTGAGTTTAGTGCCGTGAACTGCGGTTCTTTTGATAGACGTTAGAAAGGTTTTTTAAAATGGACATGCACTTACAGAGACTTATACCCGAGTTTATACTCCTGGGACTCGCATTTGCTATCCTCGTCGTAGGGTTTTTTGACTCTAAGGGGGCCTCAAACAGGTCAAGGAGGGTCTTCGGTCTGGTGGGTATCCTGGCCGCTGTTGTCTCAGGGGCAAGTCTTCTCTGGACCAGTGCAGGCCCGGCGCTCTTCGAGATGTTTGTTCAGGACAGTGTCTCTGTCTTCTTCAAACTACTCTTTCTTATCGTACTCATTTTTGTTCTCTTTGCGACAGTAAGATATGAACATGTCTTAACGCAGTGGAAGACAGAGTTCTACGCTCTGCTGCTCTTTGCAACTGTTGGCTTCATGTTTATCGCCTCAAGTTTCGATTTTATAAGCTTTTACGTTTCACTTGAGTTCGTTGCCGTTACGCAGTATGTGCTTGTGGCCTACAGGAAGGACAACCCCGAGGGCATCGAGTCTGGTCTGAAGTATATTATTACCGGGGCCCTTTCTTCCGGCTTTTTACTTTATGGTATTAGTTTTATCTACGGCGCCACCGGGGCTACGGGATTTGCCGAGGTGGCCGCAGTCGTAAGAAGCGGCTCCGGGAGCAACGCTTTTCTCTTCATAGGTGTATTCCTTGTGGTCATCGGTATTACCTTCAAGATATCGGCTCTGCCATTTCACGTCTGGGCCCCAGATGTGTATCAGGGCGCGCCCACTCCTGTGGCGGCCTTCCTCGCCGCAGGTTCAAAGGCCGCAGGTTTTATTATCTTGATGAGGATACTCTTTACCGCCATGGGCTCGGTTAAGAGCGAGTGGATGATCCTGGTTGCAATCATCTCAGGGGCCACACTCATATTCGGAAACCTCGCGGCCATGCCTCAAAAAGATATCAAGAGGCTTATCGCCTATGGGGGCATAGGCTCGGCAGGTTACCTGCTCATGGCCGTTGCGGCGGCCACCACCCTTGGCGCGGGGGCCGTAATGTTCTATCTGGTTGTCTATTCGTTCTCCATACTTGCCAGCTTCGTGGCTATTGTCATCGTATATAACCATGAGGGGTCTTATCTCATCAGCGCCTACTCAGGGCTCTCACAGCGTTCACCCCTGCTTGCCGCCACGCTCTTTATAGGCCTTCTTTCCATGGCGGGCATACCGCCGCTCGGGGGTTTTATCGCAAAGTTTTACCTTATCGCCGCTGCCGTGCAGAGCGGGTTTCTGGTCCTTGCCGTCATAGGCGTAGTCATGGCAATAGTTGCCATGTACTATTTTCTCCTTGTCATTAAGAGCATGTACCTGAGGCCGCCTGTAAATACTGAACCAATACCCATTGACGGCGCTACGCGCCTGGTCTTATATGTTTTGAATATCTTAATTCTTTTCCTTGGCGTATACCCGGGCCCCCTTACAGACTGGGTCATGGGTATTGCCACGGTATTGTTTTAGCCTGAGAAGAGGGAGTGGTTTATGTCAGATGATCATGGTCATGGGCGAAGGCGTTCAGATGAAGGTGTAATAAACGCAAAGATGATCGTAAGGGATATCATAAACGCCTGCCCTCAGGCCGAAGTAGTTCTCAAGAAACATCTCGGGGCCGCCGCACTTGCAGTACCCGGGGCAAGGGTGGAGTCGCTGGAGTTTCTTGCCGCCATGAATGATTATCACGAATCAGTCCTCCTGGCTGAGATTAACGAGGTATGCAAAGTAGCCCCTACCAAGGTGGGGCATTTCTAAGGTTGCGAGCCTCAGTCTATGGCTAATCTTACCCCCCTGAAGGGCCCCACCGAGGTCAAGGTCCTATGTCCGGCCAAGGTAAACCTTTTTTTACGCATACTTGAAAAAAGGCCTGACAACTACCACGAGATATACTCCCTCCTGCATTCACTTTCTCTATATGATGAGATTACTCTCTCTACAGGCGGCGCCGCTACCGGGATTGTTCTTGAGACCGACTCCGCGCTCATACCATCGGACAACCGTAATCTGGCCTACCGCGCAGCAGAGCTTTTTCTTAAGAGAACAGGCCTTCACGGCAAATCCATACGTATATTCATAAAGAAAGTAATACCCGTTGGCGCCGGGCTTGGCGGCGGTAGCTCCGACTGCGCCGGTGTGCTTATGGCCATGGATGAAATTTTTGGCACAAACCTTGGAGAGGAGGCCCTTATGGAGCTTGGCGCTTCTCTCGGCTCTGACGTGCCTTTTTTTATACTTAAGGCCCCGGCCATAGCCACCGGAAGGGGCGAGGTCTTGCATGCCGTGCAGGTGCCCCCGCTTTATTATGTCTTAATCAACCCCGGTTTTGCCGTCTCAACGGAGTGGGTCTATAATAATTTGAGCTTGACAAATAAAGATGAAAAGAATATGTTATTTTATTCAGATAGGTTTCTTGAGGACACCAACGGCCTTGCGAAGATGCTGAGAAATGATCTCGAGGACGTTACATGTCTTAAGTTTCCGGAGATTCAGGGTCTGAAGACGGCCCTTCTGGAGTCCGGTGCAGATGCTGCGCTTATGTCAGGCAGCGGCCCCACGGTGTTCGGTCTCTTTACGGTAAAGGAGAAGGCTGAAGAGGCTCTTACTCTCCTAAAAGAGAGGTTTGCCAGGACATATTTTTTCATCTTTCTCGCACGGGGGTTATAGTTCACGGGGCTGTAGATGGTGGACATAAAGGCATTATGTGTTGCTATTTGTTCTCTTTGCTTAGTGTGCTGCAATCCTGAGGTTTTTTTCGGGGCTTTATTAAGAGTATGAGATAAGTAGTGGTGCAGAGGGGCTATAGTACGAGTCCGTCGTAACCTGGAAGTAAGATGCTTTTCTATTAAGATACAGAAACTCTCCGTCGGTAATTGTCTTTCATTCTTACGGGGGTTCTTTTTTGAGCTTGCGGCTTACCAGAATGTAGGATTTGGGGCGTCGCCAAGCGGCAAGGCACGGGGTTTTGATCCCCGCAACCGGAGGTTCGAATCCTCCCGCCCCAGCCATAGTAGTTAATACTTTATGCCTCTCTTTGCAGGGGTTGTAAGAGATGAAAAACATAAGATTATTTTCTGGAAATTCCAATAGATCTCTCTCTCTGGAGATAGCCTCTAAACTTGGTATGGAACTGGGCAAGGCTGAGGTTAAGAGCTTCAGCGATGGCGAAATATGCGTTGATATTCAAGAGAGCGTGAGGGGCCTGGAGGCATATGTGGTTCAATCCACGTCTTCGCCAGGCAACCATAACCTCATGGAGCTCCTTATAATGCTCGATGCCCTCAAGAGGGCCTCTGCCTTCTCTATTACAGCCGTAATCCCTTATTACGGCTACGGCAGACAGGACAGGAAGGTGGCCCCCAGGACGCCTATAACGGCAAAGCTCGTTGCTGACCTTATAGCCACGGCCGGGGCAACTCGTGTTGTCTGCATGGACCTCCATGCCGGACAGATTCAGGGCTTTTTTGATATTCCCGTGGACAACCTCTACGCTACCCCGGTGCTTCTGGATCATATAAAAGATCGTTTTGATGCTAACCTCGTAATAGTCTCTCCCGATGCCGGAGGCGTGGAGAGGACTCGCGCTTTTGCGAAAAGGCTCGGCGCGAGCATAGCCATTATAGACAAGAGGCGTTCCGCCCCTAATGTCTCCGAGGTCATGCATGTGGTTGGTGATGTGAGCGGAAAAAGAGCCATACTCCTTGATGATATGATAGATACGGCTGGTACTATTACGCAGGCCGCTAATGCTCTTAAGGAGTTTGGCGCCGCAGCGGTCTATGCCTGTTGTACCCATCCGGTACTCTCAGGGCCTGCCATAAGCCGTATTGAGGCATCGCCCATAAAAGAACTGCTGGTGACCAATACTATCCCACTTGGGGAGAAGGGGAGGGCTTGCGGCAAGATAAAGGTGGTATCCATAGGCCCCCTTCTTGCCGAGGCTATAAGTAGAATACATAGCGGTGACTCAGTTAGTTCACTCTTTGTCTGAGACTCTTTAATCTTACTTAAAATGATATTCACGGAGGACGTATAATGGAAGAGATAAGCCTGCCAGCGGGCATGAGAAGTGTTACCGGTAGGGCGGTAGCCCGACGTCTTAGAAGAGAAGGCATGACCCCGGCCGTGCTTTATGGCCCGGGTATAGAGAAGTCCCTGCCGCTAAGCCTCAACAGAAAAGAACTTGAGAGGGTACTTCATCTCTCTGCCGGGGCAAATGTAATAGTCACCCTTGAGATAGAGGGGGGGGATAAAAAGACGGCCATGTTCAAAGAGGTGGTCCGTCATCCTGTACGCAACACCATTGAGCATGTGGACCTCATACATGTCATCTATGGTACGCTTATTACCGTTGAGGTTCCCTTGCAGATAGAAGGCAAGGCCAAGGGACAGGTCCTTGGCGGCATAGTTCAGCACGGCGTCAGGAAGATGACTGTGGAGTGCCTGCCAAGAGCTATCCCCGATAGCCTCAGTGTTGATATTACTGAGCTTGATATAGGTGATGCCATTCATATTAAGGATGTTATACTTCCTGAAGGTGTGAAGCTTGCTGATGACGAGGAACTCACTGTGCTTTCCGTCGTAGCTCCTGCTGCAGAGGAGGAGGTCAAGTCAGAGGAAGAGATTGGCGAGGAGCTGGCAAAGAGCTTTGAGGAGAAGGAAGAAGAAGAGACGCCCTCGGAGGATTAGCCCTGGTGGGCCTTGGTTTCTATTATGGCAACCTTGCAGTGGACATTGTCTCGCCTTATGGCGGTTTTAAGACGGTAGATACAGGAATGGATACTTGTTACTTATCGCGGGGCTGGGAAATCCAGGCAGTGAATATGCCAATACCCGGCATAACGTTGGCTTCATGCTCCTTGACAGGCTCTCAAAGCTGCACGGGATAAAGTGCGCTTCCAGAGCATGCGGGGCTCTCTGGGGAAGAGGAACCATTAAGGGCGGGGACGTGGTACTGATAAAGCCCATGTCCTTTATGAACCAGAGCGGTAAGGCTGTTGGGGCCTTTGCCAGAAAATTTTCGCTGCCACTGGCGTCCGTTCTTGTAGTCCTTGATGATTGCGAGCTGCCCCTTGGCACTTTAAGGATAAAGCCGGGAGGTGGAAGCGGAGGTCATAATGGGCTGGCTTCTGTCATAGAGAACCTTGGCGGAACGGATTTTCCAAGGCTGCGTCTCGGCGTAGGCAGACCTGAGTACGGAGACCTCACGGCCCATGTCCTTGGCTCATTTGATTTTGAGGAACGCGAAATCCTTGATAATATGCTTGAACGAGCTCTCACTTCCATAGAGCTTTTTATCGAAGATGGGATTGCGAGCGCGATGAACAGGTTTAATTAGCAGGTTAATGGGCTTTGTATAAAACTCAATAGCCCCTATGATCTAAATTTTTTGAAAGGAGCATAGAAAAATTATGGGATTTCTTACTACTCTCGCGCCTTTTCTTGGAGTGGGCGGGCTTATTCTCGCAGGCATCATGTATATTATCGTTAGCGGCAAACCAGAGGGTAACGCCAAGATGCGTGAAATAGCCGACCTCATTCACAAGGGGGCTATGGTCTATCTCTCAAGGCAGTACAAGATACTTTTTATAGTCGTAATCATTGCGGCCATTGCCCTTACAATCTTCATAGGCTTTTCTACTGCCATAGCATACCTCTTCGGAGCCGGCTTCTCCATGCTTGCCGGTTTTTTTGGCATGAAGGGCGCTACAAAGGCAAATGTAAGGACAGCAGAGGCGGCAAATATGCACAAACCAGACCCTGGTAAGGCCCTTAGCGTTGCCTTTATCGGCGGCTCTGTTATGGGATTATCAGTAGCCAGTCTCGGCCTTTTAGGCATAGGCATATTCTTCTACTTTTACGGTTACCCGGAGACAGCGGCCGTTATAAACGGTTTTGCCATGGGGGCCTCTTCAATAGCCCTCTTTGCCAGGGTGGGCGGTGGTATTTATACAAAGACCGCCGATGTTGGCGCTGACCTTGTCGGAAAGGTTGAGGCCGGTATACCTGAGGATGACCCGCGTAACCCCGGGGTTATCGCCGATAACGTTGGAGATAACGTAGGTGACGTTGCCGGGCTCGGCGCCGATATTTTTGAGTCTTATGTGGGCTCTATAATAGCCACAATAGCCCTTGGCGCAACGGTAATAGTGGGCTCAACTGCAGCGCAGCTTGGCAGCAGTCTCTCACTTATGTCATATCCTCTGATCCTCGCCATGATGGGGCTTATATCATCGGTCATAGGCATAGGAGCGATGAAGTATCTTGAGAAGTTCAACCCCGCATCGGCGCTTCGGTACTCCGCCTTTATAGCCACAGGTGTTTTTCTCGTCCTGGCTTTTATAAGCACATTTATCTCGCATGTAGCAGTCTCGGTATATGTGGCTGTCTTCGCTGGCTGTATCTGCGGAATACTCATAGGGCTTATTACGGAGTATTACACCTCTGCCGGTCCCGTCCACAGGATAGAGAAGGCAAGTGAGACAGGGGCAGCCACGAACATCATAAGCGGCCTTGCCGTTGGCCTTGAGAGCACAGTACTGCCGCTTATCTCCATCTGCGCGGCCATATTCATAGCCAACCATTTTGCGGGACTTTATGGTATAGGTATAGCGGCCGTTGGGATGCTGGCCACCACGGGTATAATAATGAGTGTTGACGCCTACGGCCCCATAGCCGACAACGCAGGCGGTATCTCTGAGATGAGCGGTCTCGGTGAAGACGTAAGAGAAATAACAGACAGCCTTGACGCCCTTGGTAATACAACAGCGGCCATAGGCAAGGGCTTTGCCATTGGTTCAGCGGCATTGACGGCCCTTGCAATGTTCTCTGCCTACAGTCAGGCTATAACCATGAAGCTCGGGCACAGCTTCGATATTGTAATTACCGACCCCAAGGTAGTAATCGGTCTCTTTATCGGAGGCACCTTGCCCTTTCTCATCGGAGCCCTTACCATGACAAGCGTAGGTAAGGCCGCCTTTAAGATGGTTAATGAGATAAGAAGGCAGTTCAGGGAAATACCCGGCCTCCTTGACGGAGAAGAGGGCGTAAAGCCCGATGTTGAAAAGTGCATAGACATAAGCACCAAAGCCGCGCTTACGGAGATGATACTTCCCGGCCTCATAGCCCTCTTGATGCCCATTATAATCGGTTTCATACTGGGGCCTTACGCCCTTGGCGGGATGCTTGCCGGAGCCACGGTAACGGGAGTGCTTCTGGCCATTTTCATGGCAAATGCCGGCGGTGCCTGGGATAACGCCAAAAAATTCATCGAGCAGGGCAGTCATGGAGGCAAGGGTTCGGACTCGCACAAGGCAGCCGTAGTGGGAGATACCGTTGGAGACCCCTTTAAAGACACATCAGGGCCTTCCATGAACATTCTTATAAAGCTCATGAGTGTTGTCTCGCTCATCATAGCGCCCATTCTTGTCTGAGACGGGCCATGTTATGTGGTGGGAGAGGTTTTCAGGGGCGTGCTGCATTACGAGGTAAAAGAGTACATGGCCTCTCAACGGCCGTGGCTCTCTACCTCAAGTATAGATAGGATTTATGAGTTGGGGCGGTGTTGTCAAACCGCCCCAACTCTTTTTTTACAAGATGTCCTTAGCCTCTATAGGTGTTGGACTAAGACTCTTGATACAAAATAGTGAGGTTCAATATTCATGGGTTTTAACTGCGGCATAGTGGGACTCCCAAACGTGGGTAAATCCACCATCTTTAACGCAATGACAAAGGCCGGGGCCGCTTCCTCCAACTATCCATTCACCACTATAGACCCTAATGTAGGCATGGTGGTCTTGAGGGACGAGAGGCTCGATAAGCTGGCTGGCATTGTGGAGCCGGAAAGAATTCTGCCAACAGCTGTGGAGTTCGTGGATATAGCCGGTCTTGTAAAGGGCGCAAGCCGCGGCGAGGGGCTTGGCAACCGTTTTTTAGGTAATATCCGCGAGGTGGATATGATAGCACACGTTGTAAGGTGCTTTGATGACCCCGGTGTCGTCCATGTGGCAGGTAAGTTATCTCCTGTAGATGATATAGGTGTGGTAGAGACAGAGCTAATGCTTGCTGACCTTGACGCCGTTACCAGGAGGCATCACCGCACCTCCAAGCTCGCCAAATCCGGCGATAAAGAGGCCATACGTATGATGGCTATTTACGAGGAGCTCAAATGTGCCCTTGAAGATGGCCGGCCCGCAAGGAGCGTTCTTGATGAGGAGACGGCCCCCCTTGTGAAGGACCTCTGCCTTATTACGGCAAAGCCCGTTATCTATGTAGCCAACGTTGGTGAGGACGACCTTGGCGGCAGTAGCGAGGCGGCAGAAAGTGTCCGTGAGGCCGCGGAGAGGCTGGGGGGCGGTTTTGTCACCATGTGCGGCTCCATCGAGTCTGAGCTATCGGAGATGAGTGATGAAGAGAGGAGCGAGTTCCTCGAGGGCCTTGGTCTTAGTGAATCCGGCCTCGACAGGCTCACTCGCGCGTCCTATAGGCTTCTTGGTCTCATTACGTACTTTACCGCAGGCAAGCAGGAGGTAAGGGCCTGGACAGTTAGAGACGGCGCCAAGGCTCCGGAGGCGGCCGGTGTAATACATAGCGATTTTGAGCGCGGTTTTATTAAGGCTGAGGTAATAAAATACGAGGACTTCATCCAATGGAAAGGCGAGACCAAGTGCCGGGAAAAAGGCCTTGTGAGGATTGAAGGTAAGGACTATTTTGTAAAAGATGGCGATGTGCTGCACTTCAGATTTGCCACATGACCCCCCCCCTTTTTTTTGTCTTCTCAGGTTCCCTCTTAGATAATTTTCTATTAATATCTTTACTGTTTATTCTTTTTTTTAAACAGGAAATGCCTTTGTAAATATGTTCTTGACAAGAACATAAATATAATGTATAATATTTATCATAAATAGTGGAATAAATTGCGCACAACAACTGGTGATAGATATTTCAACGATGAAATTCTTCTCTGACAGGTGTAATCTGCTGTATTACCATTATTTTTTCATGACTACCTTTCTGTGCTGTCGTAAATCCCAATTTTTTTTATATCAATCAATAGTTAAATAACGTTATTTTTCCACTCTATGTGTGTTGTATGCGCACATTTGGAGTATTTTCGACTTTTTTATTCAGGATTTACACTTATACTTTAGAGAGATGAGATGTGGCTGATAAGATAAAAATTGATGCTGAAATTTTTTATGACAAGCTTAGCGGAGAGGGGCTCGGCCTTCGTGATCTATTATGGCCCCTCTCTGATCTCAGCCCCAGGGAGCGTGCTGTTTTTATGGAATATCACTACTGGAGCACTCATATGAGGATAATCGCGAAGAGTCACAGGATTTCACTTGGGAGGGCTTATGAAATACTCTACAGATCAGAAGAAAAAGTCGCATCCACAAGGGCACAGGAGAAGGCGAAGGACGATATCTATTGGAACCCCTGAGAGCGAGCCGACGGTAAGCTGGAGTGAATACAAGACTATTAAGCAGTACCAGTCCCTTGGAGATGTTCTTGATGAGTTCAAGATATACGGTTTTGCCGCAGGCGTTGAGCATATCTTAGAGAAGAATATGCTCTTTGAGAGAGACAACGGCCATTATTGGCTTACCTCAGATAAGAAAAAGTAGAGATTGTCCCTCAGGTGTTTGGGTTTGGGATTTTTTATGATATGCCTCAATCTCTGATACTACATTTTTGAGGCTCAAATCAGACTTATATACCTCTGGAATAAGAAGCCGCACGGGTGAGAACCCGCGCGGTATTTTTTTGCGTGTATTCTGGCCGGTAAGCTCTGGGGGTAGAATAATTTTCCCCTATTTACCCTTTTAAAACAAATAGATAACCCCTAAGGGGTAGAAAAAAAACACCATAGTGTATAGGCAGTTAAAAAAAACATCAGGAGGTCGCACCCATGAGAGACGTTTTTGGTCTTGAAGCAAGAGGTTCAGGCGGGCTTGATTGGTTTAAGCACCATCAGATTGGAAAGAACAGGGTCCTCTTGAGGGAGCCGGAGAAGTGTCTTGAGTGCGGTCATGTCTTTATCAGTCTCTACCCCCTTGGAAGGTGTCTGGACCACGATGGCCTTGAGGAGATTTAAGAGGTGAGAATGGAGAGTGTAGAGGCGGTATCACCTGTAGAGGTATCTAAATGCGTAGAAGTGGCAGGGTCCTGTAATGATGCAGAAGAACTTGCCCGTCAAATGTTCCTTGACTCTGATCTTGAAGCACTGCAGAGAAGAGAAACTTCGAGGGAGAGTTTGAAAAAGCAAGGGACGGTGAAGCAGGTGCATGGTCTTAAAGGGGCGCTCACTCCAAGGGGGCCATCGCCTCTGGAGGCCATGGAGGCCATTACCGCGGAGCATCGCAGGCTCTGGGAGAAGGTAAAGAAAAAGTTGGTTGCCGGTCTCTGTAAAAGGGACCTTAACAAGGGCCTTGAGCAGTTGAAGGTCG
>JBHHUW010000012.1:0-28289 GCA_046753945.1 Thermodesulfobacteriota bacterium | reverse complement strand
GCGATCTCCACCTCAAGCCGCTTTCCAAGCGCCGAGGCTACCCGCGCCAGAGTCGAGAGTTTGATATCCTCGGCATGGTTTTCTATACGGGAGATGGCGGTTTTTTTTGTGTGAAGCCTGCGCGCAAGCTCTTCCTGAGTTAGACCTGCCTCTTCGCGTGCCTGCTTGAGCACCACGCCTATCTTGAACTGCTCGTATCCTTCGTCAAAGCCCTCGGCAAAGGTCGTGTCTCTCTTTTTTCTTGAGCTGATGTATTTTTTAAGATCACTCATGTTTTTTGCTCCTTTTTAAAAAATCTTTCCTGTAAGCCTCGGCCTTTTTTATCTCAGACTTTGGCGTCTTCTGGCTCTTCTTTACGAAGCCATTGGTCAAGACGACCAAGTCATTACCTGCGAAGAAACAAAGAATTCTGTAGGCATTCGATCCGGATGTAATCCTGCACTCCCATATCCCTTCAGTCCCCACAAGTTTCTTGAAATATGAGGACGGTACAACCTCTAAATCCTCCAGAAGTTTGAGAACCCATGTTATTTTGCGGGTAACTTTTCCGGAGAGGGAGTCAAGGAAGTCATGTATGGGACATTTTCCATCGGTTGTCTTGTAAAAGATAACTGTTCTGCCCACATTCACATGTTAACCTACACGTTAACTTTTGTCAAGGGGGCCGTTCAGGAGGTTCCAAACTGTTAACTCTTGGAATTATAGGAACACCATACTTAATTACTCACAAAACTCCCCAATCCATTTAAGAGACCCAGGCTCACCTTCCCCGTCTTACCTCGGAAAGAGAAAGATAGCCCATCCCGTGACGGCAACATATATCCAGACACCTGCCGTGTATGGGGCTATGCGCTTATGCCTCGTAAAGCGTTCCTTAAAGCCGAGATAGATGGTGTAGGCGGCCATGGGAAAGTTAATCATGGCAAGTACGGTATGCGACCAGAGGATGAAGAGAAAGAGCGTGCGGTGGTCTCCTGCGTAGCGCTCAGGGGGAAAGAGAGATGAACGCATGAGGTAGAGGACGACAAAGATAAGGGCAAAGACTGAGGCCGAGAGCATGGCCTTTTTGTGAGTAGACTTTAATCCCTTCTTTATGAGGACAATGCCCGTGAGTATTAAAAGCCCGCTCATGCCAATGGTAGCGAGGCTGCTGTAGAGCAAAAATTCCTTCACGCCTTAGAGTCTCCAGGCGAGAATTATCATATTAAAGAGCATCATCGCGGCGATTAGTATCCCTATGCCGATGGCGAATTTTCTCTTTCTGGCCTTGATTTCTTTAGGTGTTGGATGTGACACTTGTTTTTTCCTCCTTACAGAGTGATATTCCTGTGTAAAAGACAAAGAGTATGCCTCCTATGACTGCCAGCAAGGTTCCGATACCCATGACAGTAAGGGCCGTGAGGACTATGGGGTCAGAGGTGAAAGAGACGCCATAGGTCTTACGCGGAGCCCCAAAAAGCCCTGATACAAAGAGGCCTACTATGAAGAATACCATACCCGCGCCATAGATAACAGGCTGAACACGGGCGATAGTCTCGCCAAAAATGCGTTCCTTGCGCTCCTTCAGCATATAGTAGGACAGCCCCATGAGGGCCAGGGTAAGGCTCGTCACTGCGCCGTGATAATGGGCCGGAACTCGCAGATCGTCACCAAAACCGCTGTAGGCTATGGCCATGCCAAGCGTGTAGATAGTTACGGAGAGGATCAGCGAGATAAAGGCAACGGAAGTGCGCCTGCCGGAGCCAAGGCCCATGGTGCGCAGGATATGTATTATATGAATAAATATGGGTATGCCAAGACCCAGGCCGTAGATGGCCTCGGCAGTGATTTTTGCGTTGCGCGTAAGTGGGTCTCCGGTAAAGGGAATGATAAAGAGCAGGAGCGCGGAGAGGGGAAAGGCAATGGTTACATATCTGAGAAATGGCCACGACGAGGGGACACTTCCGCTAATCCTATCACGCAGCGCATAGAGGACAGCCACAAAGAGCGCGCCGCTCAAAACCTGCTGAATATGGCCGGGTATCCAGAAAAGACGTTCATAGTAGAGGATAGGCGCGGTATTTTCGTCCTGAAGGAAAATAGATATGGCCATGGAGACAACCATGATAAGGGCGATGAGAACAGAAGACGCTATGGCCCCTTTCATGAGGTCAATGGAAAAAAGGTTTCTCAGCGCTTCCCGTAGATAAGCAAAAACGTTCAGCGAGAAGGCGAGATAAAATAAGGCGAGACCAAGAAGAAAAAGAGGGGTATCGATTGTGGGCACATAGTTGTTGATTACAGCCTTTCCGCCTCCAAAGAGTACGGCAAGGATTATCAGGAAGGCCCCTCCAAGGGCAAGCCAGCGCGTGGCTTTAATCTCCACACCGTCAAATGTTCTGCTCCAGAGCACCACGGCAAAGGAGAGCAGCCAGAGCAGTATGGCAAGGACAACATGGCCAACGAGGGTGCGGTGCAGGTAGTCCGCCGGAAAATATTGGTAGCCAAATGGCGTACGGCTCATACCTACCATAAAGGCGAATCCTCCGCCTATACCGAGGAAGAGGATTGCAAGTACAAACCAGTTGTAGGAATATCTCTTCTCCATGGCTACATCACATCAAGTATCATGGCCGTGAAGAGAAGGGTGAGGTAGAGTATGGAGAAGAAAAAGAGAAACATATCGTACTGGCGTGTTGAGCGCAGGAATTTTACGGCCAATGCAAGATAAACTATACCAAGCACTACGGCGGTCATAAGGTATGCCGGGCCCGTGACATTGGCGAAAAAGAGTAGTGTAGTAACAGGGAGGAGAAAAATCGTATAGATAAAAATTCTCACCTTGGTG
Organism: Thermodesulfobacteriota bacterium; assembly: GCA_046753945.1. GTDB lineage: Bacteria > Desulfobacterota > GWC2-55-46 > GWC2-55-46 > JADFVP01 > JAJRZX01. Next base: position 25,462 of record JBHHUW010000012.1, on the reverse strand, counting down.
GCCTGTATTCCCTTTGCTACGGGAATAACAGGAATGGATGCCCTTGCGTACTGGTCCCTGTATTTAAGGGCGAGGCTCAGCGCGTGGGGCTGCTGCCAGATGGCAACTATGGCAAAGAGGATAAGGGCCGTGGCGTCAATTCCGCCTGTTACGGCGGCATAGCCGATAAGAGGGGGCAGGGCTCCGGCAAGACCGCCTATCTGGTTTGCCAGCGGGCTTCTGCGTTTTAGGATTACACCGTATAAAAATACATAACCACCGGCGGCGATTGCCGTTAGTAGGGCCGTAGCTCCGTTTACCTCAATAGCAAGAAGAGCGACTGAGAATAGGATAAGGCCAAGGCCAGTTAAAACAGCCTTGCCCGGTGATACCTTTCCAAGGGCCAGGGCCCTCATGGAGGTCCTCGCCATCAAGCGGTCAATATCTCTATCAAAGCAGTTGTTCAGCAGGGCCGAGCCAGCAGTGGCAGTACCGAGCCCTCCAAGGGTCCATAAGATGAGAGAGAGGTTGTACTCGGCAACACGGCCGCCAAGGTAGATACCCGCAAGGGCGGCTATGATGACAAGGCCGATTATGCCGGGTTTTACAAGGGTTATGTACTCGGCAGCGGTAGTTTTTTGTACAGGCAGTATACCCTCTACGGCATGCTCGCTCATGAGCTTCTAATCCTCCCCTTTACAGTCTCTGATAGGAAAAAGGGCATGGCCTGGTATGCAAGCCATCCGAGAAAGAGAAAACCAGTGGCCGCGTGCAGGATGATTACAGGGATGAACATCCCCGTGGCAACGATAAGTATACCAAAGGTCGCCTGCGCCAGTACGAGTGCGAAGGTTACTAAAGAGGCGGCTACGGCTTTCTTGCTTGAGAAAGCGCTGTAGAGCTTTACGGCAGTGATTGTAAAGACGGCAAGTGCCGTAAGCCTATGGAAAAAATGGAGTACCACGCTATAGTCTGTAAAGGCCGGGATAACCTGGCCGTTACAGAGCGGCAGATCAGGACAGGCCAGTGTGGCCCCTGAGTAGCGAACCAGTATGCCGATTACCACCTGAACATAAACAAGACAGAAGAGAAAAAAGAAAAAGTTTGAGCCCTTCTTCTCGGCTCTGCCTGTAACATAATGCAGAGAAAAGGTAAGGCACGAGAGCACCAGTGTGGAGATAATGAGGTGCGATGAGATAATGGCCACATTAAGAAAACTGTCAAGGCGCGGCGCCTCGACAAGGACCGTAAGCCCGCCAAGCCCCACACCTGCAAAGAGCAGCAGCACTATGGCAGAGGTAAATACACGGGGCAGTCCCCGGTAACTCCGCCAGACAAAGATAGTGGAGAGGATGATCAAGGTGCCTGCGGTAGCGCCGAGGAGCCTGTGGCCCCACTCAAACCATATACTGAGTTTAAGGGGCGGGGCAACTGTGCCGTAACATAATGGCCAGTCCGGGCAGGCCAGCCCTGAGCCCGTAGATGTGACAAAGGCGCCCATGACCATGAGCAGGTAGGTAAAGAGGAGCGTAGCGCCAAGGAGCAGGGGGAGTTTTGAAGTGTCTTCCCGCTTTCCTATATAAGATGTGTTCATAAGACTATTTAATCCTTGTTCTCTTAGGTCTAATCTATAATCTCAAAGGGGGGGGCATTTTCGCCTCCCCCTTTTTTTTACTAAGTCCTCTCTTAATCGGGATTCTGGCCGTAACCGTAGGGGTCCCAGTCTGCGGGCAGATCGAGTTCCTTGCCGCCGAAATTTCCCGGTCCCGGAGGTGAGGCCGCGTGGGTCCACTCAAGGGACTTTGAACCCCAGGGGTTTTCCTCGGCCCTCTTGCCGAAGAAGGCTCCGTGAAGCCAGGTTATGAGTACGAGGAAGGAGCCGATACCTATGATAGCGGCGCCGTATGTTATTATGAGGTGAAGATGCTCAAGCTGGGGCATATGGCTGTAGTCAAAGTACCTCCTCGGCATGCCCCCGAGGCCCACAAGGAACATGGTGAAGAAGGTTATATTAACGCCTATAAATAAGATAAAGAAGGCTATCTTGGCCAGCGCCTCGTTGTACATCCTTCCGGTCATCTTGGGGAAGAGGTAGTACACCCCGCCGAAGATGGCGAATGTTCCTGATACGGCCATGACGTAATGGAAGTGGGCTACGACAAAATGCGTGTCGTGAAGCGCCAGGGTCAGGGCCGCCATTGCGTGGGGAATACCCGTGAGCCCGCCGATGAGAAAGAGGAATATAAAGGCGCAGGCGTAAAGCATGGGTGTCTTGTACTCTATAGCGCCACGGTAGAGGGTGCCTACGAGACCTATCATAAGAAGTCCTACCGGAACACTGATAAGAAGGGTGCTCACCATCATGCCGAGGCGTATCCAGTCCGGCATGCCCGAGGCGTAGAGGTGGTGGACCCAGACCTCGCCGCTAAGGATGGTGGTGCCCCAGAGTCCGCCGTAAACAACGATTTTTTTGTTGAAGATACGGTTTCTCGCGAAGGTGGCCACTATCTCATAGACAATGCCCATCATTGGGAGAAGTATGACATAGACGGCCGGGTGAGAGTAGAACCAGAAGAGGTTCTCGTAGAGCAGGACGTCACCGCCGGCAGATGGATCGAAAAAATGCATTCCCAGGTACTTGTCAAGGGAGAGCAGGGTCACGGCCGAGCCCAGCACAGGGACAAATATGAGCTGGAGTATAAAGGCGCACATGGTGGCCCAGATGAAGATATTGAGTTTTCCCCAAGTCACGCCGGGGGCGCGCATGTAGATAATGGTGGCGATGAGGTTGATACCGCCTACAATGGATGAAAAACCCATAATCAGAACTGTAAAGGTATAAAATGATGTGTTACCCCCGGATATTAGCGAATAAGGCGGATAACCGGTCCACATGATGTCGGGCGGGTTGGGGACAACAAATGTAAGAAGGGCGAGAACGATGCCTATCCAGAAGAGCCATAGACTGAGGGCGTTCACCCTGGGGAAGGCCACGTCCTTGGCTCCTATCATAAGAGGCACAAGATAGTTGGCCAGAAAGCCTGTCAGCGCCGGTATCTGAAAACCCAGAATCATGGCGGCTCCGTGGAAGTAGAGCCAGACGTTGTATGTTTGTGGGTTTGTTATTGTGGGGCCTACGGATGATAACTCCACCCTGATGAGCATGGCCATGGCGCCTGCCACGGCAAAGGCCGCCAGAGACCCTATAAGGTATAGTACTCCTATCCTCTTATGGTCAGTGGTAAATATCCACTCACTTAAGTTTTTTCCGAAACTAACAGACTGGCTCATAGTTTGGGCACCTCGTTGTTATAGATTGGCTTTTTCATTTTCAAGCCATGTGTTAAATTCGTCTTTGGGCATTACAATAAGCGTGCCCCTCATATTTGAATGGAGTACACCACAGTACTCCGCGCAGGTTATGACATGCTCACCCGGCTCCTTTGGATAGAACCAGAGATAGGTTACTCTGCCCGGCATGGAGTCTTCTTTTACCTTGAAGTCAGGGAGATAGAAGCTGTGGACAACATCGCGGCTCTTCATCCTCATTACAACAGGAGTGCCCGCGGCGACGCGCAGCTCGTTAGTAGCCTGAACACCGTTGGGATATGTAAAACTCCAGGTCCACATGGAACTCTCAAGCTGTATCTCGTAGCTGTTCTCAGGCACAGACCTGTAGTTATTGTAGAGGGCCCATGTCTTTCCCGCGAGATAGAGGTCGTCGGCCATAAAGATAAAGGCCGGTATAAGGGCCCAGAGCATCATTCCTGCAAAACTCAGCTTTATCTGGTTGCCTTCCTGCTGAGGGTGCCTTCTCTTGTACCGCCACATAAAGTATAGGGTGATGACGGCAAAGATAACACCCATGACGGTAATGTCCCAGAGCATCTCGTGCCAGAGGTGGTTCCAACCGTCAACAGGGTCGGCAATGCCACCGCCGCCATGCCCCGCCCCGTGCTCCGTGGCCGCAAAAACCTGCCCTGAAAACATAAGGGCCGTCATTAAGGCCGCAGATGCCGCGTAAATTCTCCTCCTCATAACCTTACCTCCTTACCCTTTTCCTTATAACGATTAATCCTATAACAGTAGATGTGACTCCAAGTAAGAGAGAACCAATTGCGATAAAGAGGGGATAGTTTATTGAGTATTTGCCCTCTTTATAGTTGTAGCTGTAACAGGCAAGCAGGACTAAATCCTTTAAGTCCTCTGTCTTTGACCTGCCAGTCTTGCCAAAGGCCGCTTCGTTTATTGCAAGCTCTACGTCCTGGCTGCCGATGTTGGCGCCGTATAGATACCTGACTACGCGACCGTCGGGTGAGAGAAAGATGAATACATTGGGGTGAAGAAACAACTTGTCTCTCGGCGACCAGAAAAAGCGGTAACCCACGCTCGCGGTGAGGCTCTTTATCTCTTCCTGATTCTTGAATAGAGCCGTTGTCCAGCCCTTGTTCATCCACTCGGGAAAATCGAGCTTCTTGTTAAACATCCTCAGTCTATCAAGTGTGTCGTCTCTATCAAAAGAGAGGCTTAGAACCTGAAAGTCTTCACCGAGCCTCTTTTTCTTCATCTTGCTTACTATCGTGCGAAAATCCCTGTTTACCGTGGGGCAGATCCCGTCACAGCGGTAGTATGAGAAGAGGATAATAAGTGGTTTGCCCTTTAGCATGTCACCGAGAACAAATCCCTTGCCCTCTTCATTTATCAGGCTGTAGCCGGTGGCTACGGGCACGCCCAGGTACTTATCCTCATCTATCTTTGTTAACTCGGGGTCAATCTCCGAGTCTACGAGGCCGCCATATGCCCCGGCCCCTGAGGCTTTCACCGGAATAAGACAGGCCGTCATGAGCATAGCGATAATAATGAGACCTATCTTTTGCATTGTCCTCTGTTACTCACCCTGCAGTTTTCTTTAATCCTCCCGCGCCTTAAGCCCCTTCTTAGGTCCAGAAGTAGACCTGAGAGGCAACAAAGAACCATACAATGTCTACAAAATGCCAGTACAGGCTCGCCGTCTTGATAAATGTATGGTTAGTCTTACGCACAAGAGCCGGAATAAGGATGCAGACGAATATTAAGACGCCTATCAGGACATGTGAGGCATGGAGGCCCGTTATGGAGTAGAAGATAGTGCTGTAGGCATTTGTCGTAGTGTCGAAGCCCTCATGTATGAGGTGTGTCCACTCGTTAATGGTAATACCGAAGAATATGCAGCCCAGTATGATGGTAATTATGAGCCAGGTTAGAAACCCGGCATTATCATCGGCTTCATGTCTCATCTCCGCCAGATGAATGGTAACACTGGATGAGACAAGTATGACGGTCATGATTATGGGCGTTACCAGTGAGATGTGAGGCGTTCCGGCGGGCGGCCAGGAAGGGCTTCCAAGTCTAATCACCCAGTAAGAGGCGAATAGGGCCAGAAAGATGAGGGCTTCTGCAAGGATAAAGAACGGCATGGCAGGAAAACTTAGTCCCTGTCCCCAGCCGTGTTTATCTTCAAGACCGTCCTTTACCCAGCCAATTACCGAGATAAGGATCAATCCCCCGCCAAGAGCGAGACAGACTATAGTAGCTGCTGGTTTCTGGTAAACAAAGTGGAAGGAGAACGCTAATGGGGCAAAGAGAAGAATCCCTACACACACTATTAGTGGCCAGGGACTGGTTTCCCACTCCAGTTCGTGCGCATGCTCACTCATACTCTTTACCTCCTGTAGCTATTTGATTTGTGAAGTTTTTATCGCAATTTTTTACGATACTGTAATTAATTAAAGATGCTCTAAAGCACGGTTTCTGAGACTGCTATCTCTACCTGCATACCGCTGCTAATCCGGGTCTTCCCGCATTATCTCTCTGAGACGAAGGGGATTTAATCTCTCCAAAAAACACTGCAATCCTTATAGGTAAGAAATAACACTATTAGTTGCTTTGAGGTATTTAAGACCTTTTTTATCTTATTTGTAGTTTTCTGTCAACTGTTTTTTGATTTTTTATTTTTGGTGGGGTTTCGGGTTGCTCTTGACCCGGCAGTCCGCCTCTGGGTCTTAAAAGATTTTTGTGCAGTAAGGCATTATTAGAGGTGAGGTATATACAGCCCGGCAGAGGGGTATCTTAATGAAAATTTCTCTTTAAAACAAGTAAGATAGAGAGCCGGGTCCTGGCATATCAAGAAAGGGTATTTTTGTTCAATGGAAGCGCCTGGTGCTCTGTAAGCATACGCCGCGATACAAGTACCTCCCCCAAGGCAAGCCGCTTTACAGTTACTAAGAAGTTTTATTCACTAATTGGCTGCCTCTTGAACTCTTCGGCGCGCCTCTGGGCTTCTTTAATCTCTTCAGGGCTCATCTTCGTCTGAAGGCTTTCGAGGGCAGCCCCGGCGTTATCAACCTTGCCGTCTGCGGCGAGGCTCAGCCACATATAAGCTGCCTCATAGTCCTGCTTAACGCCTTTGCCATAGGCGTACATGAGGCCCAGGCTTGCTCGGGCCTTTGCGTTGCCCCGAAGCGAGGCACTCTGAAACCACTTGAAGGCCTTAGCGTAGTCCTGGTCTACGCCGTTGCCGTATGTGTACATAACTCCGAGCTGAAGCTCGGCAACGGAAAGACCCTGAAGCGCGGCTTTCTCGTACCACTTAAAGGCTTTTTTGTAATCCCTTGGCACGGCCTGACCTTCGTAATACATGAGCCCCAGTATGCTCTGCGCCCCGGCATCTCCCTGCTCTGCGGCCTTTTCATACCAGTGAAAGGCCTCCTGGTAGTTCCTTGTAACGCCGTGGCCGGCGGCATACATGAGGCCGATGACGCTCTGGGCGCCCTTGTCGCCATGGAGCGCCGCCATGTGGTACCATTTAAAGGCAGCCTTATAGTCCCTTAAAACGCCGTGTCCTTTGTAGTGCATGAGCCCAAGCAGGCTCTGGGCTTTTGTATTGCCCTGCTTGGCGGCCTTTAAGGCCCATGTGAGGGCTTTTTTGTAGTCTTTTTTTACGCCTATGCCTTCATAATACATCTGGGCCAGCCGGGCCCCGGCAAGTGCATCACCATCTCTGGCGGATTTTTCTGTCTCCTGAAAAGTGGTCTTGAGAGCTGCCCGGTCCCTGGCCGTGGACTCATCCTTATCCTTGACCCCGCCGTACAGAGGCGGCGTGAGCATAAGGAGGCCAAGTAGCAAGGTGATGAGGGTTAAGGGGGCATGGCCCCCGTTTTTTTTTCTTCTTAACATCGTTACTTTTTCCTGAGCTCCCTTGACATCCTCTGCGCACGGGCAATCTGGCGGGGAGTCATCTTCGCCTCAAGGCTGTCAAGGCTGGAAGACGCGGGGCCGTACCCTCCGGCGCTTGAGAGGTTGAACCACATGTAGCTGAATACATAGTCCCGCGGCACGGCCTGACCCTTAAGGTACATATTGGCAAGGTTATACTGCGCCTCCGCGTTCTCCTGAAGGGCGGCTTTCTCGTACCAGGTAAATGCCTGCTTGTAGTCCTTTGTGATGCCCCGGCCTCTGTAATTCATATTTCCAAGTTTGAGCTGCGCCTCTGCCTCGCCATTGCCTGCAGAGGTAATGAGGCCCTGCAAGTCTACCTTTACGGCAGCCTCTTCTTCTCCGGCAAGGGCCCCTTCACCGGCGAATCCGCAAGCAGGGTGCAAGAGCACAAGGCTGCAAAATATTAATAGTAAGAGGGTCTTGGAGATTATGGGATTTTTCATATATTCATTTACTTGATGGGAGATAAGTCCGGCGGTACGATACGGGGACGGAAGTTCTTTTCTTAACGTTATTTAAAATTATATCGTAAAGCCCGCCCTCTTGTCAAAGGTGTGTTAAGAAGGATGGCGCTATTTATTCACCTGTCTTTACAAGGAGTCCTCTCTCTTTAACTGTCTTGAAGTTCCAGGAGAAAAACAAAACCGATATTGTGACATAGGCGACGTTAAGGAGTATGGCCCATATAAGATGGCCTGTTGGAAAGGGGTTTTGAGCTATGACTGCCCGCATGCCCTCAAAGACATGGGCCGAGGGTATAAACTGCACAATGTGCTGGAGCCACCGGGGGAGCACTTCAACGGGATAAAATACGGCTGAGATGGGCTGAAAGAGCAGCGCCAGCCCCCAGGCCAGGACCTCGGCCTGCTGACCGTAGCGCAGGATGATGGCCGTTGTGATTATGCCTATGGACCAGCCCATGATGATAAGGTTGAGGGCAAGAGGAATAAGGGCGGGACCTATGGTGAATATATTAAATGAGTAGAGAAAATACGCAAGGAAGGTTAAGACGCATGTGGCCAGGAGGAGTTTTATAAGGCTCATTACAATGAGGCTTATTACGTATTCCACTGGGCTTAGAGGGCTTATGAAAATATTCAGTAGGTTTCGCGACCAGAGGTCTTCGAGAAAAGAGACGGAGATGCCCTGCTGAGAGCGAAAGAGTATGTCCCAGAGTATTAGCGCGCCTAAAAAAAAGGAGACAAAACCCGGCACACTACCCTCGTGCCTTGTGAGATAAAGTCCCACAAAACCCCAGAGCGCCAGGTCCAGGATAGGCCAGTAGAATATCTCCATGAGCCTCGGGAGGCTTCGCCTGTAGAGATAAAGGTGGCGGAGTGTATATAATAGTACGCGTTTAGTATTTATCAAGGTTGCTGCCTTTTTATTTGGTGTTTCCTACAAGTTTTTTTCGTGGGGCGCATGGTGAATGTTTAAAGGTAATAAGGAGTATTCCCCTTTGGTTTTCTTTGTCTTGCTTTCTTTATTAGTACTTTATTCCCGTGGGGCGCATAGTGTTAATATTCATATCGCTGTACTTAATCCCCGATTGGTTTTCTTTATCTTACTTTCTTTTTTCCAAAAGAAAGTAAGGGGTTTTACTGTCTCGCTACTTTTATAAAGACCTCTTCGAGGTCTTTGGCCTTGAATTTCTCAAGGAGTTTTTCAGGCTCGTCTGTGGCGAGGATCCGTCCTTTATTCATAAATATTATCCTCTCCGATAGCTCCTCCATCTCCGCCATGTTGTGAGATGTATAGAGTATGGATATGTGTTTTTCTTTGTTGAGCCTTTTCAGGAGCGACCGTGTCTTATCGGCCATATCCGGGTCAAGAGAGGCCGTGGGTTCATCAAGAAAGAGTATCTCTGGTTCGTTAAGGAGCGCCTTTGCAAGGCATACCCTTGTAATCTGTCCTGATGAGAGTTTTCTTGTGGAATCTCTTCTTATGTCCTCGATCTCGAATATTTTCAGGAGTTCGTCTATTTTTCCCCTTGCTTTTTTTATGCCGTAAAGGCGGGCAAAGACCTTAAGGTTCTCTTCCACTGTAAGTGAGAAGGGCAGTGAGATGTAGGATGAGGAAAAGTTCACCCTGCGAAGTATGCTCTCACGGTGAGTGGCCATGGTGTGGCCAAAGATGCTTACCTCTCCTGCCGTGGGGGTGGTGAGGTCAAGGAGCATCTGCATGGTGGTGGTCTTGCCGGCGCCGTTAGGGCCGATAAGGCCAAGTATCTCGCCGGCGTACATCTCAAAAGAGATGTCATTAACGGCCGTGACATTCTTAAAGGTCTTCTTGAGGCCTCGGGCCTGGAGGAGGATTTTTTTGCTCATAAATTTTTATTCCACAGCGGCTTTCTTCGCTTCCGCTTCCGCCTGCTCAAGCTCTCTATACACTGCCGCGGCGTTAAGTGGGAGCCATTCTCTGTATTTAAGGTAGCCGCTGTATGCGGGAAGTTTTATCCCGGCGCTCACTTCTTTAATGGTTTTGCCACGGGCTTTCAGCCTCATAACCTCTTCCGTAAGGTCCAGGAGGTATTGCCTGAAGGCGATGACGTCTTGTTTCGTGGCTATGCCGCCGTGTCCCGGCACATAGATCTCTGCGTCAAGGGCAATCAGTTCTTCAAGCGCCTTGATGGTGCCCTTGACGCTACCCTCGCCGAGCCATGGAAGGCGTCCCTTATATAGTATATCACCTGCAAAGACAATGCGCAGAGCGGGCAGATACACATAGGCGTCTCCTCTGGTATGTGCGGTGCCGGGGTATCTTACTATTATAACCATGTTTCCACTCAAAAGGCGGAGTTCATGGGTAAAGGTTATCTCCGGCAGAGTGAGGCGGAAGCCGGTGAGGCTCTGGGGCCCGAAGAATTTCTTAAACCTCTTTCTGTGGGCCGCGTCTTCGCTAATAAGGAGGCTTCGCGTCTCCTTATGCGAGATAATCCTGCTGCCCTTAAAAAATTGATTTCCAAAGGTATGGTCTCCGTGGTAATGGGTGTTAATGGTGTATATTACAGGTTTTTCCGTGTTTTTCCGGGTACTTGTTTTAAGGGCCTCTGCGCGGCTTTGGGGCCCCTGCGCATCTATTAGTACTACGCCCTTATCCGTAATAACAAAGCCGGAGTTAGTCGTGCCATTGCCGCCGATAAAGGCGTAGACTTTATCGGCGAGTTTATGAGTTACAGGCGAGGGGGCGGCAAAGGCCGCCTGGCTGGCGGCGAGGAGAAGAAAAAGGTACAGCGCTATGTGGGGGGACTTTTTCAAGTGAAGGCCTCCTTTTCTCAAAACTCCCGGAAGGTGGCATCTATACATGTATATTGTACACTTATTAACAGAAAATCCGACCTCCTACAATCATTTTCAGCCTTACTTTTCTCTCCCGGGGAATTTCCTCCTGCTCTCTCGTTGTGCCGGAAGTCCCCTTGTCCGGCCTTGGCAGATGAATTATTATTTTCCACCCGCGATTTACAGCCTCAGTGAATTGTGTTATTATAAAGTATTCCCCAATAAGCCCCTTATCAAGCGAGGCATTTATGAACGTCCGTGAATTCAAAAAAGAACTTCAGGTCCATATAGAGGCAAGATACCCTATACTCTGGCTCGTATCCTTTGAGGAGCGCAGGGTGGAAAAGCTCCTTGAGGAGATGAGTGAGTCCATGACGCTTGTCTACTGGACGTGGTCTGTCTCAAAAGGGCTCTACGGCGGGGAGAAAAAAAAGAGAGAGAAGATGGGCCGCGAGAAGATACTCGTCAATATTGAGGAGCGTTTTGCCAAGAGCGAGGACGTTAATAACCTCTTTCTCTTAAAGGACATCTCCGGGTACTTCAACTCACATGAGTTCCTGAGGCGTTTTCGCGACCTGCCGGCGGCCATTGAGGATAACCGCGCCCTTAATACCATCTGTATCCTCTCGCCTACCCTTGGCGATGTGCCACCGGAGCTTGAGGAGGATATAATTGTCCTGGAGCTCTCGCTGCCCGATTACGATGAGATAGCCGAACTTGTCACAGAGACCTACGGCCACCTTATACCTGAATCGTGGTCCACCTCCACACGGTCCATACTCTTTAAGTCCCTTCAGGGGCTCTCTCTTGATAATGTGAAGAGGGTGATACGAAAGGCCGTGAGCCTCAATAACGGAGTTCTCAACGAGGACTGCATTCAGTACATACAGAGTGAGAAACAGCAGATAATCCGCAAGCAGAAGATACTGGATTACTATCCCTTCAAGGAGACCATCGAGCACATCGGTGGCCTTGAGGAGATAAAAAAGTGGTTCGTAGAGAGAGAGCATGTCTTCAGGCTCTCCAATGAGAAGATAGAGACCCTTGGCCTTGACATTCCCAAGGGACTGCTTCTTATAGGCGTGCCGGGCTCGGGAAAGAGCCTCTGCTGCAAGGCCCTGGCCGGCATCTGGAACCTGCCGCTCCTGCGTCTTGATGTAGGAAGGCTCTTTGGCTCCACAGTAGGTGAGTCGGAGAAGAACATCAGGAGATGCATTCAGCTCAGCGAGGCCATAAGCCCCTGCATACTCTGGATAGATGAGATAGACAAGGCCTTTGGCGGCATTGGGGGGTACCAGGGGGACTCTGGCACGCAGCTTCGAGTATTCGGCACATTTATCACGTGGCTGCAGGAAAAGACCAAGCCCGTCTTTGTCATTTCTACTGCCAATGAGCCAAAAAACCTTCCGCCCGAGCTATGGCGAAAGGGCCGTTACGACGAGGTCTTTTTCGTGGACCTGCCAAGCGTTGACGAGCGTGCCGAGATTTTCAGGATTCACCTTGAGAAACGGGTAAAGAACATCAGCAGTCTGAAGATAAGTGAGTTCGCGCAGAACAGCCACGGCTTTACAGGGGCCGAGGTTGAACAGGCCGTTAAGGACGCCGTTATCACTACATTTAACAGCCTTCATGAAGAAGGCGACTCACTTGAGACGGAAAAAAAGATAGACGAACTGCTCTCACTCGATGTGCGCCAATCTACTATCCTGACGTCCATACGCAACATAACGCCGCTATCTGTTCTTAAGAGAGAAGAGGTGGAAGAGCTTAGAAGGTGGAGCCATCAGAGGGCGAGGCCTGCCTCAAAGGCCCTTTATATCCAGAGGGCGGAGATGATGAGCGATGTGGAAAAGCGCAGCATCGCCGTGCACGAGGCCGGGCACACCCTTGCCATGATGTTCCATTACCGGGCCACCCCTGTCTTTGTCAGCCTTGATAACTACCGCGGCGCCGGCACCTTTATACCAAAAGACGACGCCATGAGGGCCACCTTTACAAAGAAGGACCTTGAGTGCGAGATAGGCGTCATTCTCGGCGGTATGGTAGCCGAGGAGGAGCTTGGCGGCACGGGCGCGCAGACCGTGGGGGCCTCGCAGGACCTTATGCACGCAACTGAAATTGCGAGAAGGATGGTGGTGGAGTATGGTTTTGGCGAGAAGATGAGCAACAAGAGCCTCGTAGCCCTGCAGGACTATGCTATTACATCAGGCGTTGAGGTCCTTGACGATATACAGAAAATTCTTGATAATGCCATGGAGACTACGACGGAGATTATCTCGGCCAATAAGGAGATATTAAACAAACTCGTAGATGAGCTCCTTAAGGATGTGCTCATGAACAACGATGCCATGCTCGCATTTTTTGCCCGTAACCCCCTTGAGGTTAGCTCTTTTTCAAAGGGCCAGCCGGCCTGATGAGTTTTTTTTTATGTTTTTATGACGTAGCGGCCCCTTTGCAGCTACAGTTGTTTTATAGGCCCCGTTGGCTTGAGGAGAGTTTTTTAATGTTGTTTTATGCCGCTGTGCATCCTTTGCAGCTTCTTCTTTTTCAGAGGGCAAGTAGGCATGAGGAGAGTTTTTAACATTGTTGTTTACCATGGTGTGCCCTTTGAATCACCTTTGTCTCGGATGGCCAGTCGGCCTAGCCTGAGGGAGTAAAAAAATGTCTTTTTATACCAAGATAGAGACGCAGCTTAAGAACAAGCAGTACGTTGTGGCCGCCCTTGTAGAGCTGAGAAAGAGGGGCGAGATAACGAAGTGCACCATTGACGAGAAAAAAGAGATTATGGAGGTAGACCGCTCCGGCGACGCCATAAAAGTTGCAAGAAATAAAAAAGGCGCTTTTGAGGTTGGCGGAGACAACCGGGTGGTGCAGGCCTTTTCCAATAAGCTTAAGCAGTTCTATGCCCTTGAATCCATAAAGGACAACCTGCCTCTGGATTTTGAGATATCCGAGGAGCAGGAGACCATTGATGGCGAGATAAAGATACTCCTCAAGGGCTGAGGGCCAGTGTTATGGCAGTGGTTGGATAGGGGGCTGATAGGGGGGAGAAGGGGGTTAGGTTGGGGTGAGCATGGGGGAGGGGCTGGTTTTGGATGATAGTGGGAACAGGTGGTCTCGGCAATGGGGCTTTTCTTCAGGGTGCTCTTAAAGATGACTTTTTTCTGAGGTAAGACGGGCTGGGTAATGGATAATGGATAAAAAAATACGTATACGGATTACAAAGGACGGTCATGTGGAAATAGACTCCACGGTCTTTACGGACTGCAAGTCCGTGGCCGAGCATCTTGAGGCCCATCTTGGAAAGATGGAAGTTTTTGAGGAAAAGGACGACCTTGATACCAGGGTGAGGGTAGAGATAGATTCAGAGTCCTGACCTGGGCCGTATGCAGGTCCCTGGAAAGAGGCTCTTGAGATAGAGTTACGGGGTTATGAAAATTATTCTGAACTTACACGGCCTTATACCCTCCACAAGGGTAAACGGACCGGGCACACGGTGTGTGGTCTTTTTTCAGGGGTGTACCAGGCACTGTGCCGGCTGCTTTAACACGGCTACTCATGATCTTTCGCCAAAGTTGACCATGGACGTAGACCAGGTCCTCTCTATAGTTCCTCCTGGTGCCGGGGGCCTTACGGTTAGCGGAGGTGAACCATTCCTGCAGCCAAGTGGACTTATGGCCCTTTTACAGACCGCGAGGTTGAGTAAAGGACTCTCAACCATAGTCTACACGGGTTTTACCCTGGAAGAGGTAAAAGCCCATGAGGAGAGGTCTGCAGTACTACCCCATATTGATGTGCTTATCGCCGGGCCCTATGACCTTCTCAGGCCGGAAAAGACGGCCCTGGCCCGGGGGTCCACGAACCAGACCTTTCATTTCCTCTCTACCAGGTACTCCATAGATGATTTTTATCTGCCCGGACGTCTTGAGGTGAGTATTGGCGTGGACGGCTCCCTTACGGGCACGGGATTTGCCAGACTCCCAACTCCAGTGGACAATATATGAATATCGCCTTTATGACGGAGACCATAAAGAGCCTCCAGGGCAGCTCTGACCGCTACGCCATCCGTGATGTAATAGGTGAGCTATCCCGTGATTATACGCGAGGCGTGGAGACCCTCGGGGTCTTTGAACTCGCCTTTGAGCTTGTCACTCCTCTTGCTGACCCGGCGGAGCGGCTGGAGCTCCTTACATCCCTTCTAACGGGTATGCCCTGCACAGGGCCTTTCAAGACCCTGTATGCCACCTATATGGATGTCTCCATAGCCACGGCAGACGTGCTTCCGGCCCATCATCACAGGACTACGGAGCTATTGAGGCTAGCCCGGGCTCTTCCAGCAACAGATGAGTTCTTGAAAACCAGGGTCTGGGCCTGGAGGCTGGCGCTTGGACTGCCTGACAGGCCGAGGTTCGAGGAACCAAGACTTGAGAAGCTGGCAAAAGAGCTTCCAAAATCCAAGGACTACACCTTTTACAAGGGCTACACCCTCCTTGGCATAGCAGCGCAGCTGCCCACTACCCCTCCTTTTACAGAGATATACCGCGAGGCCATTACCCTTGCCATTGACGCATGCGCCGTTGCAGATGAGCCCTATTACAAAAAATACGCCCTTATCTCCATAGCAAAGGAGATAGAGGGTAAGTCTGAACTTGAGGATATCTATGTGCTCTGCTTTGAGAACGCCTTCAAGGCCTCCATGGAGGTGAAAGATGATTTTGCCCGCGAGCACGCCCTTGTGGACCTTCTTCAGGAGATTCCCGTGAGGCCGCTTTTTTACGGCCTCCTTAAGGAGGTACTGGAAAAATCGCTCACTTTTTTCACCATGCGCAGACGCATGGATGACATGGAGATAACCGATGTAGTGGATTTCGTACTCTCGGCCGAGGACCTCTACCTAAAGGACTCAAAGAAAAGGAAGTTCGACAGAGAAAAATACGCCAAGAGGCTGGCAGGCGTGCTACATGAGCGCGGTAAAGACATTAAAGACACGCGCTTCCTGGAGGTGCTGCGGCCCTACGCCCATGTATGGATAAGGCCTGCGGTGCTGCGCGAGGCGGCAAGGGAAGTTATCACAAGTATTGAGTCACTTAAAAAGACCTTCCATGGCCGTGAGATTAAGAGGCCTGTGCTCATAGGAGGTGAATCCCGCGCCGCAGAGATGCCCGAGGCCGCTGGCTCCAGGAGCGCCGCCTACTCCGGGTGTGTTGCCATAGATCTTGGCGCCACTAATACACTGGTTATGAGGAGAAAAGAGGGCCAGCCCCCTGAGTTTATACCTATGGACCCCCTTACCATTAATTACGGCAACGCCACCATAGTGCCCACTATCATCAGCAGAGAGACCGATACCATAGGGGCCGCGGTAATAGATGAGGACCCCGTAGTTAATCTGAAGCAGATGGCCCTTGAGGGTAAAGACGAGGCAAGGGTTCATCTGGAGAGGTTTCTAAAAATTCTCTACACTCATATAGAGGGCTCCATGGTAAAACCGGGCTGGTTCAAGCTCTTTTCATCACGCAGGGGAGATGTCCTCTACATCACCGTACCCATAGGTTTTAATATATACAAGGATATTCTAAAAGAGATTGCCGGTAAGGTCTTCAAGGGCCAGAATGTGGAGTTTGTAGAAGAACCGCTGGCCGCGGCCGTAGGGTACCAGGTGGCGGGCGAGGAAGACAGCGTTATCATGATGATTGATTTTGGCGGTTGTACCCTTGATTGCATGATACTGCGCCTCAGCGTTAGCGGAGTCCATGTTATTGCAAAGCCCGAGAGGGCTCAGATAATGGGCGGCCATGACATAGACCGCTGGATAGCTGATTATCTGGCGTCCAGGGCGAAAATTACCGGCGAGCCGGGCAGGCCCCTACTTCTGCTTGCAGAAAAACTAAAGATAGCCCTCTCCGAGCACGAGTCCGTGCCTTTTGAGTGGGAAGGCAAGAAGATTACGGACCTTACAAGGTACGACCTTGAAGAAGCCCTTGATGCCCATGATTTTTACCACGTAGTAGACCGCACTATTGGCTATGTCCTGCGAAGGGCCGCCAAGGTAGGGCTCCAGAAGAGATCAATAAGCGCAGTCATACTTACGGGGGGGTCTTCGCAGATACCCTCTTTCAAGGACAAGGTCTGCGAAATATTTTCTGAGCTGCGCGCCCGCAACCTTGTCTTTGATCACAGCCCCCTTACTGCTGTTGCCGAGGGGGCCGCCCAGTACGGCACAAGAGACGTAGTGGACAGGCACCTTGCCATGGCCTATGCCGTAAGGTACGCCACAGGCTCCGAAGAACATCCCTTCTCATACACCATAGTCATGGAAAAAGGCGAGTCTCTCCCTGTAACAAGGACCTTCTCCATCATCCCCGCCAGGAGGCTCGGTGAGCAGAAGGAGATATTTCTTGAGATTTTTGAGGTTCCCGAGGCCCTTGTGGTTAGAAGATGGGTAGAAGAAGGCGGTGTGGAGCTCCTGAAACAGAAGATAGTGGATACAAGGGAGCTATTCTTGAATGTCCTTAAATCTTTCAGCCTGCCTCTGCCTCTGGGCGAGACAGATAATCTTACCTTGAGCCTCATAGTTGAAGAGAACGGGGCCCTCAGCGTGAAATGGGGGGGCTCGGAAGAGTCGATCCCCACCGGGATCAGGCTTCAGTAGCAACTCTTTACCCTTCCCCACCCCGCGGCGTCTTTAAATTCAGAACTTCCAGGCATTCTCCTGGAAGTTTCTCATTTGCAGTGATAGGCGTCACATGAAAACCAGGGCGCCGCTCTTATAATTAATCTATTAAAAACGTGGTATCTCACTTCATGAAAAAGAGGAGGCGCAGATGGACCCAAATTTCGTACCTGAGAAGGCAGTAAGGCTGGCCGAGGCCGGTCGTCACAGCGAGGCCTTGGCGATATTTGAGAGAAATATCATAAGTTCGCTCAGCCCCAAGGACCAGTCAATCTACGCCTTCTCTCTGGCTGCTGTGGAAGAGGATTATGAACGTGCTGTTGGCATGTGTATCAGGGCAGCGGAAAAGGAGTTCTATAACCCTGAAATCTATCTTAATCTTGGCAGAGTGCTCCTCTTAAGCGGTAAGAAGATAAGAGCGCTTAAGGCATTTAAGAAGGGGCTCAGGTTCGATGAGTCCCATATGGCCCTTAAACAAGAGATACTGAGGCTTGGACAGAGACGCACCCCGGCCATCTCGTTTCTCCCACGAGGCAACGTTATTAACAAAGTCTTTGGTCTGCTCTCTTACAAGGTAGGGGGCCAGGGCCTGGCGCTTATGGCTTAAGGCGCGCCGGGGGACCTGGCAGAGTGGGTCTGAGCTAACAAAAGCTGCAAATATAAAACGCCGTCCATATGGACGGCGTTTTATATTATCCTCCAACCGGAGCGCAGAAGTTAGCGGTGAAAAGAAGATGGGAGGGGGGTAGGTCTCGCGCCCCCGTGGGGCGCGGGGGGGGGGGGGGCGAGCCCCCGCCCCCCGTGGGCCCCCGAGACCTGGTGCTACGGGGGAGGAAGTCAGATGAACGGAAAAAGAAAACTTTAAGGATTGTTGCAGGGGGAAGTCACTTAAGACCCGGTACTGCTAAAAGTTTACGGGCCCTATTATCACTGTATTTATAATACAGAACTTGTCTTTTTTTCTATGTGACCTATGTTACAGGTAGTAAACTGCCGCTTATGGTTGAAAAACATGGGGCAGGCAAGAGTGAAAAACTGTTATAATAAAATAAACAATGAAGTCCTTTAAGAGTAAGGTTATGACGGAAATATCAACGGCAATACCTGGCTGGCCCCATCTCGGTGAGGTCCATATGGGCCTTGGACCTCTACTTTGGCCGCGCCTTAAAGCCCTTACCGCGGGTATTTCGGAGTTTACCTTTGCGGGTATTTATCTATTTCGGAATACCCATCATTACAGGATTTCAGATATTGGCCATGGACTTCTCTTAATAAGCGGCTTGGAAGACGGCGAGGATTTTTTCATGCTCCCCCTGGGGCTGCCCGGTTTTGAGCTTCTCGATGAGTTTTTGGGCGCATTCTCCTTCTTGAAGAACGCCTCACAGGCGCAGGCGGCCACTCTCGGGTCCGCGGGATACAGGGTAGAGGCCGACGGGGATAACTTTGATTATCTCTACGAGCGAGAGGGGCTGGCCGCCCTTGACGGCAGAAAATACCATAAGAAGAGAAATCGGGTAAGGGGTTTTCTTGCAAGGTACGCCCCTGTGGTTAAACCTCTTGGTGCGGATACGGCTGATGACGCCCTGAGAGTCCTGGAAAAGTGGAGAGAGGCAAGCGAGACAGAGGGTGATTACGGGCCCGCACGAGAGGCTATCTCCAGGATGAAGGAGCTCGGCCTTAGCGGCTCGGTATATTATGTTGAAGACATCCCCGTGGCCTTTGCCATTGGCGAGCCCCTTGGCCGGGACCAGTTCGCCGTGCACTTTGAGAAGGGCGTGCCCGGCTACCCCGGGCTTTTGCAGTATGTTAACCAGAGCTTTGCCGCCTCTTTACCAGAGAGCGTCAACTTTATCAACAGAGAGCAGGACCTTGGAATAGAGGGGCTTCGTCACGCAAAGCTCAGTTACAGGCCCCATAGTTTTACGAAAAAATTTCGTATTTACAGTAGAGGCCGTGCTAAAGATGAAGACCCGGAGAAAGCATCATGATAGCCGTAAATATCATGGACGTAGATCTTACATTATTTTTTTCTGAAGCAATGAAGTCTCTCTGCCGGGAGAGGTCATGAGCGTAAACCCGCAACCAAAACCCTTTGGTATTTATATACATATCCCCTTCTGCCGGAGTAAATGCCATTACTGCGCCTTTAATTCAGTGGTGGTGGAGGGGTTTTCTCTTGAAAAGTGGTGGGAAATTTTTAGAGACGATTTTTTGAGTTTTTGCGGCCGGGAGGGCATTGACTCTGCTACACACAGGCTCAGCTCCATATATTTTGGCGGCGGCACGCCATCATTAATGCCTTCACGTTACATAGGGTCCCTCATATCCCTTATAAAGGATTTTTTCTCCTATTCCCATTATGCCTCCAATTCCGAAGGCCTTGGGGAGGTTGGCGTAGAGAGCGGCCTTGAGGTAACCCTTGAGGCAAACCCCGATAACCTCGGTAAGGGCAAGTTAGAAGGTTTTTTAGCTGCAGGGGTTAACCGCCTGAGCCTTGGTCTGCAGTCCATGAATGAGGCTGAGCTTAAGACCCTTGGGAGGAGGCACGGCGCAGAGGAGGCCCGCATCGCCGTTAGTAATGCCACAGGGGCAGGCTTCAGTAATATTAGCCTTGACCTTATGTACGGCCTGCCCGGGCAGACGCTTGCTTCCTGGACAAGGACCCTTAGCGAGATAATCGAGCTCTCCAGCGTCCATGTATCTCTATATAACCTCTCCATTGAGGAGGGTACGCCCTTTTTTAAACGCTATCCGCCCACTGGCAGTAGCGCCGGCCAGGAGAAATCTTTTATAACAGAGGACCTTGAGCTTGAGATGTATGAGCGCGCCATTACCATGCTCACCACCGCCGGGTACGTTCATTACGAGATATCCAACTTTGCTCTGCCCGGATTTGTGAGCGCTCATAATCAGGGCTACTGGCTGGGCCGGGATTACATGGGGCTGGGACCGGGGGCCCATTCTTTTCTTGGCTCTTTTGGCGGGGGCAGGCGTTTCTGGAACGAAGCGGACCTCAGGCTCTACGAAGAAAAGCTTTGCCAGGGTAGCCCCGTAGCAGGGGCCGAGACCCTCTCAAGGGACGAGGCCATGACAGAGGCCGTCTTACTGGGGCTCCGGATGCTTGATTACGGCATAGACGTGGAGGCGTACAGAGGGACTTTTGGAGAGGAGGCATGGCAGAGGCTTTTCCAGAGATGCCTGGAGTTTGAGAGGAAAGGGCTCCTGCATGTTACCAGGGAGAGAGTGACCCTTCGGAGAAAGGCCCTCTTTACGGCTAACGAGGTCTGCCTGGGCCTTGTCTCATGATTTTTTTGCCCGGTTTATTTATCATTACTGGAGTATTTCTTTACTTTTGAGGCCTTCAATGGAAAGAATTAAAAGATAAGGCAGGTTGTAAATGCCGGTTTTATGCCCTTGACATAAAGAGGGGCCGTTGATATCTTTTTATATTAATCTCCACGATGGTGAGGCCTTATCTTTGCCGCGGAGATACCACATCATGATAAGTTGTAAGAGGTTTGGATACATTGATTGAGAGGGTAAAGGTGGATTGCAGCGATGCGGCGGAAAATCTCTCTGAGCGCGAGAGGCTCGTTCTTGGCGCAGTAGTGAAGGACTATATAGACCACGCGGAACCCGTGGGCTCCAGGACCATAGCATCAAGGTATTACCCCGGTCTCTCATCGGCTACCATACGCAATATCATGGCAGGCCTTGAGAAAACGGGCTTTCTCTTTCAGCCCCATACCTCGGCGGGACGTATTCCCACGGAAAAGGCTTTCAGGCTTTACCTCGATACCCTTCTTGAGCTTGAGGAGCCCGGAGCAGCCGAGAAGGAGTTCCTTTACAGGCGGGTAGAGCCTTTTTTCGCAATAAAAGACATCTTAACCGGCACTACAAAGGCCCTCTCGCATATTACCAACTGTACGGGCCTTGCATTTCTTCTGGGGAGTTACGATTTTACCATAAGGGATATCCGGCTGCTGCCTATTGATAGTGAATCTCTGCTCCTTGTCCTTGTGCCCGAGGCGGGCCGCGCGCGCACCAGTGTCTTTCGCGGAGGAGCCGAGGCCGGAGGTCTTGACTTTGAGAAGATTTCCAATTACTTGACGGAAATTGGCCGGGGCCTTACGGTAAAGGAGCTCCGCGGCCGCATAGTAGAAGAGATGCGTCATGAGAAAAACCTCTATAATGAGCTCCTCGCAAAGGCCCTGCATTTAGGTGAGCTTGGGCTTAGCGGCTATGGCGATGATGACGGCGAGGGCTCTTTATATGTAGAGGGACAGGCCAATATCCTCGAATACCAGGAGTTTCGCGAGGATTTTGAGAAGATGAAACAGCTCTTTACTGCCTTTGAGGAAAAGAGCCTCCTTGTGAAGCTCCTTGACAGGGGCCTTCGGCAGGAATGCATACAGGTCTATCTCGGCTCTGAGAGCAGTATAGAGGGTTTTGATGGCCTGAGCTTTGTTATAGCCCCCTATCATCTGGATAAGAACATCTCCGGTGCCGTGGGCCTTATCGGCCCGGTGAGGATGGATTACTCAAAGATAGTGCCCCTTGTCTCTTATGCCGCAGGTCTTATCGAGGGGTGAGATAAGGTGTGTATGCAGGTCAGAGGCAGGGGGCCTGGTTTCTCTGCGGCCCTTGTCTGGATAAGGCCTGTTTTTAAGATAGGTCTGTAATTAAAAGGACGAGATGAAGGAAAAAAAGAAATCAAAAGAAGAAGATGTAAAGGTTGAGGTCATTGAGGACGAAGCTCCTCTGCAGGAGGCTGGTGCAGATGATCTGGAGAGCCCTGTAGATGAGGGGGAAGAGGAAAAAACCCTTGAGACCCTCCTTGAGGAAAAAACTGACGAGGCGGCGAGAAACTATGATATGTTCTTGCGCGCCCGCGCTGATATTCAGAATCTGAAAAAGAGAAGTGAGAAGGAGAGGGCCGGGTATATCAGTTACGCCACGGAGCAGGTTGTTATGGAGATACTGCCGGCCATGGATAACCTTGAGAGGGCTATTGAGCACGCCGCCGGTGATAACGAGAACGGCGCCTCCCTTGTAGAGGGCGTAAGGCTTACCATAGACCAGATGCGAAAGGCCCTGGAGAAATTCGGGGTAAAGGAGATAAAGGCAATTGGCGAGATCTTTGACCCGGCCATCCATCATGCCATAAGCCATGAAGAGAGCGCCGAGGCAGAGCCCGGCGCCGTGATAAAGGAATTTCAGAAAGGATACCTGTTAAAAGACAAGTTATTGAGGCCATCCATAGTATCTGTTGCCGGAGGTTCGGACTCCGAAGAGGAGTCCTCTAATCGGGAAGACTTACATTAAATTAGACAGGAAAAGGTGTAATGGGAAAAGATTACTATACTCTCCTCGGCGTTGAGAGGACCGCCTCGGAGGATGAGATAAAAAAGGCTTACCGCAGGCTCGCTCTTGAGCTCCACCCCGATAAAGAGAAGGGTGACGAAGAGAAGTTCAAGGAGATAAACGAGGCCTACAGCGTCTTGAAGGACCCTGCCAAGAGAAGGCAGTACGATCAGTTCGGCACGGCGGGAGTTGGCGCCGGGTACAGAGAGGCCGGTTTCGGCGGCTTTGGCGGCGGCCCGGGCGGCCCCGGCGGTTTTGAGGACCTCTTTGGCGAGGTCTTTTCCGACTTTTTCGGCGGCGGAGGCGCCAGAGGCCCTTCGGCCTCGCGGGGGGCGGACCTTCGCTATGACCTTGAGCTTACCTTTGAGGAGGCGGCCTTTGGTACGGAAAAAGAGATTGAGATACCGGTAACGGTAGATTGTTCCAACTGCGGCGGCTCTGGCGCCAGGGACGGCACAGGCGGGCAGGCCTGCTCAGGCTGCGGCGGCTCCGGTCAGGTGAACTTCAGGCAGGGTTTTCTCACCATAGCAAGACCCTGCGGCTCCTGCGGGGGTAGAGGCGTGGTGATAAAAAACCCTTGCGCCTCCTGCGCCGGTCTTGGCAAGCAGCGCCAGCGGACCAAGCTCTCAGTAAAGGTCCCGGCAGGCGTGGATACGGGCTCGAGGCTGAGGCTCTCGGGCAAGGGCGAGGCCGGAGAACTTGGCGGCCCTCCAGGAGACCTTTACGTAGTGGTAAATGTAGGGGCCCATGAGATATTCAAGAGAGAGGGTGATAATATCCTCTGCCAGGTCCCCATCAGCTTTGTGCAGGCCTCCCTTGGCTGCGAGATAGATGTGCCCGTGCTTGGCGGTACTGCAAGGCTGAAGATTCCTGCGGGCACACAGCCCGGAAAGGTCTTTTCACTTAAGGGCAAGGGCATAGCTTCGCTCTCCACGGGCAGGCGCGGTGAAGAGCTCGTAATTATAGAGGTGCGTATCCCCAAAGGGCTGTCTAAGAAGCAGACCGCGCTCCTTGAGGAATTCGCGGAGATTAGCGGCGATGAGGTCTCTCACCCATCTAAAAATCTCTTCTCAAGAGTAAAGGAAATTTTCGAATAATGAGGTTTCCCGCCTTACTCCTTATTCTCGTACTTCTTATGCAGGCCGGCCAACTCTTCGGAGTTGCGGGCCCGCGGGCCGAGGACTACTCTTCCGGTGAATTTTCTTCAGACCAGGTGGAAGAGAGCCCACTTGAGGCCTCTGATGCTGAGATGGAGACCAGGAGCCATGAGAGTCCCATGCGGGAGATTGGCCCTGCCGGTCTTCTCAGCCTTGCGCAGAGCCTTGCCTCACAGGGTGAGAGCGCCGAGGCCATGAATACATACAAGCTCCTCATTGACCGCTTTCCAGATAGCGATAAGAGAAACGTGGCCTATTATGAGATTGGCCTCCTCCTTTACAAGAGCACTCGTGTTTTCGAGGCCAGGTCCTACCTTGAGCGTGTCTCCTCGTCATGGTGGGTGGAGCCCAAGCTGCGGGAAAAGACCAGGGTGCTCCTCCGTGAGATTGACTCTATTCTGGACAGGGGAACCGCATCCGGGGAACTTCCGGCAATAGGGCTTATCCTGCCTCTTAAGGGCAGGTACTCCTCTTACGGCGAGGCCGCGCTAAAGGGCGTCCTCATGGCAGCCGATGTCTTTGGCAGTGGAGACATGCAGACAAGGGCCGTAGATGTCTTCGTGAGAGATGTGAGCGGCTCACCGGCAGAGGGCTCCAGGGCCGTCACGGAGCTTGCCGGCAATGAACGGGTTGCCGGTATAGTGGGACCTCTTCTTAACTCCACGGCCTATCAGAGCGCCTCAAGGGCAGAGGCCATTGGGATTCCCCTCATCACCCTCTCGCAGAAAGAGGATATTGCCGGAGCCGGGGAGTATGTATTCAGAAATTCTCTTGCGCCAAGGGCCCAGGCCAGAGCCGTGGCAGAGTACGCCTTAACCGTGCTTGGCAAGTCCCGGTTCGCCGTGCTTTATCCCCATACCCATGCAGGCAGGGCCATGGCAGAGGCCTTTATTAATACTGTTACAGGGAGCGGAGGCGAGGTGACGGCCATCAACTCATATGTAGAGGGCACAAAGGACTTTGGCGAGATAATGCGCTCTCTTTTTCAGATAGAGACCGACGAGGTAAAGGAGGGCAGGCGCATCATCACGGAGTATTTTCCAGCCGCCTCTGTAGACGCGCTTTATATACCTGACAGCTACAGGACCGTGAGCCTGGTCTCACCCTATATCAAGTATTATAATATTGATGACGTGCAGCTCCTTGGTTCCAGCGGCTGGAACTCAACCCATCTCGTAGAGCTTGCCGGGAGGGCCGTGGAGGGGGCTGTCTTTGTAGATGGTTTTTTCCCGAAGAGCCGTAGAGGCTCTTCCACGGAATTTGCCCGCAGGTTCAAAGAGACCTACGGCAAGGACGCCGGCGAGGTGGAGGCCGAGGCCTATGACGCGGCAAGCCTCCTCATAAAGGCCATTGACCCTGAGATGCCGGGTAGAGACCTGGTAAGAGAGAGGCTCCTTCAGATGAGCGGCTATGAAGGGGCAGAGGGCCCCGTACATTTTGACCGCTACGGCGGCGCCGTAAAAGAACCCTTTATCCTCACAGTTAAAGGCAGGTCTATCGTGGAGGCCGCAGGATATGAACCAGTACTTGAAGACGAACCTGCACTTGATTCCGAACCAGTTCTTGAATCCGAACCGGTTCTTGATGAGCCCGGGGAAGTGGATGATATCTACTAAGAGAGAGGCGCTAAACAATGGGACTTACGCATACTGATGAGGGAGGAAAGGCGAGGATGGTTGATGTGACGGAGAAGGCCGTCACAGAGCGCGTGGCCGTGGCAAAGGCGCGGGTCCTTATGAAGAAGGAGACGCTCT
>JBHHUW010000011.1:0-29125 GCA_046753945.1 Thermodesulfobacteriota bacterium | reverse complement strand
GCGCCTGAGTCAGAGTCAGAGTCAGAGTCGGAGGCCGTGGAACCAGAACCAGAGGCAGAACCAGAGGCCTCAGCGCCTGAGTCAGCCGAAGCCCCACCGGTAGAAGCAGAGGCTGAGCCGGAAGCCGCGCCTGAAGCAGCAGAGGCTGAAGAGACTGAGTCAGAAGCCCCGGCTCCTGAGGCAGAGCCCGAGGCCGTGGAACCAGAGGCAGAGGCAGAGGCAGAGGAAGATGCCGCTGGTGATGATTCTGATGAGAGCGAGAAAGATAAAGAGTAGAGCCGGATAACAATTATGAGGGCGGCCTCTTTTTTAGGACGCCCTCAATATAAAACCGCTCTCAGAGAGAACCCCAGAGACCGGCAATACGCTTTAATGCTCAGTAAGTAAGAGGCAAACAAAATACTATATAATTATTTTTGCAGACAGGGGTGATGAGACTAATAAAAAAACTGTTTACCCTCTTTGGCGCCGCAACTTTCATTCTACTTCTTATCATCATTCTCTCTATATCCTACTTTGGCGGCGGATTTCATAAAGAAAAGGTGGCCGTAGTCCAGTTAAAGGGCCTTATCAGCGATACTACGGAACTTACACGCAACCTTGAGTCCCTTGGCGAGCGTAAGGACGTACAGGCCGTAGTGCTGAGAATAAATTCTCCCGGCGGCGCTGTTGCGCCCTCGCAGGAGTTATATGACTCCATAAAGAGGCTTGACAGCAAGAAGGCCGTTGTTGCCTCCCTGGGCACAATCGCCGCCTCTGGTGGCTACTACGCTGCTACGGCCTCGCGCAGGATAATCGCAAGCCCCGGGACCATAACCGGCGGCATAGGCGTTATAGTTCAGTTTGTAAGCGCCGAGGCCCTCCTTGAGAAACTGGGCCTTAAAGGATACGTAATAAAGAGCGGAAAATTCAAGGACTCGGGCTCGCCGTTTCGCCAGATGCGTGCTGATGAGAGGGCCATTCTTCAAGGCCTTGTGAATAATGTGAACTACCAGTTCGTAGAAGCTGTGGCCAGGGGCCGCTCCATGGACGTAAGGGACGTGAAAAAGCTTGCAGACGGGAGAATTTTTACAGGCGAGCAGGCAGAGAAAGAGGGCCTTATAGATGAGATCGGCGGTCTTAACCGCGCAATTCTCCTTGCCGCCAGGCTCGGAGGAATCAAGGGCAAACCCTATGTTATGTACCCCGAGGAAAGTTTTTTCGGCAAATGGGGCGGTGTAATCTCAGATAACCTTAACGGCCGGCTCTCCGGCCTCTTCCCGGGACTAAGGCTGATGTACCTTGCGCCTGGAACCTCAAGCTAACCAGGAGGCTATGAAAAATGACAAAGAGTGAACTCATTGAGAGAGTATCCGCAGAGGTAAAGACTTTCTCAAAAAAAGACGTGGAGATCATTGTGGACTCGCTTTTTCAGTCCATGTCCGATAGCCTCTCCAGGGGCGAGAAGGTTGAGATAAGGGGTTTTGGAAGCTTTAAGATAAAGGAACGCGACGGCAGGCAGGGGAGAAATCCCAAATCAGGCGAAAATATCTACATAGAGGCCAAGCGCGTCCCCTTCTTTAAGGCCGGCAAGGAGATTCGCGAGAGGATCAACAAGTAGAGATGCAGAGGATATGGGCTCCATGGAGGAGCGAGTATATCGGCTCTGAAAAATCCGACATATGTCCTTTCTGCCACGCATCTGAGAACGGCTCCGCCGCACATCTGCTTTATTCAGGCTCACTCTCTACTGTTTTGCTCAATAAATACCCCTACACCGGGGGGCATCTCCTCATAAGCCCCTTAAGGCATATCGCCCTTCTTGAGGACCTTAACCCTGAGGAATCCATAGACCTCTTCAGGCTTATGCGCGCCTCTGTGGCCACCCTTAAGTCCGCCTTCTCTCCAGATGGGTTTAATATTGGAATGAATCTTGGTAAATCAGCGGGGGCAGGTATTGAGGACCATCTTCATGTCCACGTAGTGCCAAGGTGGGACGGGGATACAAACTTCATGCCCGTTCTCTCTGAGACCAGGGTACTCTCAGAGCACCTTGATGAGACCTGTGAAAAATTAAAACCCATCTTTGACCGTCTGAGGATAAAATAAAAGCCCCTCATCCTGCCTGCCAAGATCACAACCCGGAGCGCTACAAAACATTTTCTTGACAAAGTCTATCCTTTAGTATACATTTCAATTCCACAATAGAAAAAACGACTTCGTAACTGACGGAATAAAGGTGGTCACCACCGGGAAGCGAAGTTTCAGAATTTTTTCAGCCGACCGTCTGGGCATGGCCCCCTAATCTGCAGGGACGTCCACTGCACTTGGGCGGTTTTTTTTATTAGTCTCAAGGCAGGGTTATTGACCCTGAGCCTCTTTAAGTACACCGGTGCGCCGTCATTTGCGGATGTTTTTGTCTGCGGCAACCGGGCTGGAGTGTAAATAACGTAGACCGGCCTTTTGAATGAGAGGGCCTGTTTAAGGCTGAAATCTCTCTTTTTGAAGGTATTCCGGCTCATTCAAAAGGCCGGTCTACATTAGATAGTTATTATAAAGGTTCTTCTCTATCAACCTGAAAACATGGAGGCTTTTTTATGCAGCTCACCGGACTACTCTGGGGACAAAAACTCCTTGACCGGGTGGAATTTCCTCACTCCGAGGTGCTCGGTCCTGAGGCAAGCCCTGATGAAATAAAGGCCCTTATAAAAAAATGCGGCTCTGTCTTTATAAAACCTATTTTCAAGGGTGGAGTGGGTAAAAAAGGAAAATCCGGCCTTATCGGCAGGGTCACGGATATTGTAGAGGCTCTTAGCGAGAAGGAACGGCTGTATTTTGTAGAGCATGTTCACGGCACCACCAGGGCAAAGGCCGATGGTGTTACCTTTGAAGGGGCCGTCCCTGCAGAGCATGAGGTATATTTCTCCATAAGCGACTCCACAATCTATCGCGCCC
The DNA here is from genome assembly GCA_046753945.1 of Thermodesulfobacteriota bacterium. Taxonomy (GTDB): domain Bacteria; phylum Desulfobacterota; class GWC2-55-46; order GWC2-55-46; family JADFVP01; genus JAJRZX01. Next base: position 26,191 of record JBHHUW010000011.1, on the reverse strand, counting down.
CCACCATGACCATTACGCACCACGGCGGCGTGGATATTGAGGAGCTTCCAGCCGAAAAGATTGCAGAGGTTCCCTTTGACCCCCTTACAGGGCTTAAGAGTTTTCATGTCTCAAACGCCCTGGAGGACCTCGGGGCCCCTGCGGAGATAATCAGCCCCCTTGTGCAGAACCTGCCAAAACTCTGGACCCTCTTTAATAATTACGGCATGAGCACTCTGGAGATAAATCCCCTGCGTATGATGCCCACGAAGAAAGGCCGCCTTGTACCCGTGGCCTGCGACTTCAAGGGCTCCTTTGATATAGACAACCCGGCCTGGAAACGCCTTGGCCTGCCATCTCATCTCTTTGCCTCTGATTACTCTGAGTTCGAGCAGGAGATAAACCAGCTTCGCACCTATCAGGGCCAATCCGATGTCTTCATCATGAATGATAAGGGCACTATAACGGCCCCCACCTTCGGCGGCGGCGCTAACGCCCTTGTAACCGAATTGTTAGGCGAGAGGGCCACCATATCATCAGACTTTGGAGGAAACCCGCCATACGCCAAGATGCACGACATATCGCGTATTGTATTCAAGTACTGGCTCGCCCAATCCAACGTCCTCTTCATCATAGGCGGCAAGGCCAATAATACGGATATTTTTGAGACCTTTCGCGCCATGGCCGATGCCCTTAAAGATCACTTCAAGACCTCTCCCACGCCGCTCTTTGTAGTCATAGGCAGGGGAGGGCCAAACCTTATAAGGGGCCTCTCCACCATGCGCGATACACTGGAAGGATTAAAACTTCCGTACAGGATATTCGGCCACGACAGCGCCATGAGCGAGGTGGTAAACTTTGCCAAGAGGGCCGATGACTGGATGAGCCAGGGCGGTCGTGAGAAGGTACGCGAGGCAATGGGGCTATAAAAACCCCTTTAGCATACTATATAAAAAATATACGCCCCCTATTAAACTTCAGGGGCGGTAACCAACTCAAGAAAAGGGTGGTAATATGCATAAAGAGGGAGTCGGTAAATTTCCATACTATGTAGGTGTAAAATCCCTTAAAGAACTGGCTACAAGGGATGACAGAGTCTGTGTTATTAATATACTCGGTAATGAGTCCCGTTCCGTAACCCCTGTGAGCCATGCCTACTCAGGCGGCAATATCGTCTTTGGCACGGGCCCGGGCAGGGGCGGTCAGGTCCTTGAGACCCCTGACGGAGATATCCCCGTATATAACTCCATACGGGAGGGCATAAAAGACGGGCATAAATTTAATACTGTAGTCATCTACCTGCCACCATCAGGCGTAAAGGACGGCGTTGCCGAGGCCGTGCGCCATAACCCGGATCTTAAGAAAGTCGTAATCCTTACGGAGAAAGTGGCCCTTACTGATGCCCGCGCAATACGCGCCATATGCCAGGCTAACGGCGTTGATGTCTTCGGGGCAAACTGCCTGGGCCTTGCCGACTCCTGGAACAAGGTGAGGATAGGCGGAGCACTTGGCGGAAGTAAACCTGAAGAGTCTCTTGTAAAGGGCAGCGTGGCCCTTTTTTCCAACTCCGGAAACTTTACCACCACTATTGCCGTATATCTTCTAACAGGAGGCTGGGGCACTACTACATCCATATCAAGCGGCAAGGACGTATACATACACTACGGGCCAAAGGAGTTCTTCTCAGCACTTGATAACGATGACAGGTCAAGGGCCGCCGTAGTATACGCCGAGCCAGGCGGATATTACGAGGCCGGACTTGAGATAAATAAACCCACCGTAGCCTGTGTCGTAGGACGCTGGAAGGCAAAGCTGACAAAGGCCTGCGGCCATGCCGGAAGCCTGGCGGGCTCCGGTGATGACGCAAAGGCCAAGGAAGGCTGGTTCATGGATTATTTCGACGTAGATGATATATATACGCCGGAAAACCCTGTCTGTTCCGCAAAGGGCGCCGTAGTTACCAACATAGCCCACATACCCGAGGCCCTTACAGCGGTAATGGCCCTCAATGACGCCAAACCCGACTTTGAGCCGCAGGGCACACTGGCCCTGAAGTGCTGGTTCTCCGGCGATGCCGGGGTATCAGGCATACCCGCCGACCTAAGCCCCGAAGTGGTTACGGCTGTCTCACCCTATGGCGAGCAGATAGAGGCCCTCAGCCGGCAGGTAGGGGCCCAGATACCGCGCGAGAGGCTAAAAGACGCAAGCGGCGTATCCATGATGGACCCCAGGACACAGGTTACAAAGATTAACAATATCTCCATCCTTGACGCCTCTAAGCACACGCTGGAAGAGAACCTTGTCATGTCACTCCTGAAGTCCTATCCGTGTGAGAGCGGCGCGCGCCTTGCCAACATTGCCTTTAATGCCTTTGTTAATCAGAGCGGCGAAGCGGCACTTGCTGCCGCAGAGGCATCACGCGAGGCCGGGAACTCGCCGAACACTGTTGCCACCTCGGCTGTCTGCATCGCAGGCAGCGGAAGTCTTTGCGGGGCTACGGAGATTTCCGCACTTTTACTTGATCTCTTTGCTGGCACAGGCCTTCAAAAAGCCTCGGATAAATGTGATTTTACCGGATTACTAAATAGTCTATCCACAGAGGATAAGAAGCTCTTAACCGCATGTAAGACGAGCACCAGGGCCAAGATCATCTCAGATGCGCTGGAAGCCGCTGGTACTGATTCCGTCTTCATTGACTTTGTGCAAAAAGCCTCTGGCGGAGCTCCGTCCTCGGCGGCCCTGCTATCTGCCATATGGACAACCCTTGGCTGGGAGTCTCTTATTAAGAAGAGGATATCCCAGACCACGATTAAGAACCTGCCCTGGTACTCAAGGATTTTCTCCAATATAGTAGGTTGCAGTGTCTCTGCCGATAAGCATACTGCAGACGCTTTCTGCGGTGTCCCCACGGCCGAGCTTGTAAAGGACTGGTCCTTTACAGAGACCGCTTTCATGGCCATTGTTGGCAGGCGTCCTGACGAGAAAGAGCTCTTTGAGTTTGCCACTGTTCTCGGCCTTATCATCTCCAACGGCCCGGGCACTATATCGGCGCAGGGCAGTAAGGGAGCCGTAAGCAGTGACGGCCCTGAGGACCCAACAAGGGTGCAGATAAACAAGGCCTTTGCCGGCTTTATGACCCATACGGGCTTTGCCCACGGCGGCAACGGCTACGAGGCCATAGCCTTCCTTATGGAGATATTTAATGAATCAGGTCTTACCGACCCCTCTAATAAGGACCATGGCATAGACCTTAAGGCCATAAGCCATAAGTACGCCGAGGAATACGGCGAGTTCAAGGCCGAGCAGAAGGCCATAGGAAACCTTCAGTACAAAAAAATACCCTGCGTGAATCACCCCATCTTCAAGGGTGAGGCTGTTAATTACGACCCGCGGGAGCGTTTCATAACCACCTTATTCGAGGAAAAGGGTATCTATAATATCTTTAAGGATTTTTACGGCAACCTTGTTCAATCTCTCTTTGACACAGGGGTTAGCAAGAACGTCTACTGCGTAAACGTAGACGCCATTATCGCCGTCATACTCCTTAAAATCGTATGGACCGAGTACAAGGCCGGTAATATCTCTGACACAGATATAGAGACAGCGGCCTTTACAACCTTTCTCTTTGGCCGTATGATAGGCTGCGCCGCGGAGATTGACGACCATATCAACAGGGGCAGGAATATGGACACAAGAACCCCGGCATCGCAGTGCTCCTATGTGGGGTAGTTTTTTCCTTGCCATTGGAGAGAATAAAAAACCCGGATTTTCTCCGGGTTTTTTATTTTTGTTTGACATGAGATTGCTGCTAAGGTAACATTTTTACTAATACTTTCATCGCACTTAATAGCCGTTCAAGGTATGGTGTCTACTTGAAGTTTGGAAAATACATACACTCGAACAAGGGTTTTTTCCTTCTGGCCTTGCTCGCGGCCATTCTGGGCACAGTTGCAAGCTTTTTTTTCGGCGGCTGCACAAAGGCCGAGGAGCAGCAGACAAGGGTCATTGCCAGCAAGCGCGTCACTATAGATGTGCAGCAGGAAACCGTGCCTGATGAGGTCGTGGTTGCCTCCATTGAGAGAGATAAGCCCCATGAAACTCCGGCAGTAAAGAAGATAGAAGTTAAGAAAAAAAGCGCCGCAAAAGCGGTGAAAAAAGCCCCGGCGAAAAAAGCGCCCAGGGCCGTAGTAAAACAAAAGAGGCCTCAGCAAAAAAAGAAGGCCCTAAAAACCATTACGAACTCATGGGCCATAAATGTGGCCTCCTTTAAGAATCTGCCTGAGGCAAAGAGGCTGAAAAAGAGGCTCACCAACTCGGGGCGAAGCGCCTATATTACGGAATTTACAAAAGGAAATACTCTCTACTACAGGGTAAGGGTGGGTTTCTTTGCTTCAAGAAGCAGCGCCAGTAGAGAGGGCAGGGCCATTAGCTCTGAGTTCAAGAATACGGGTAGTGCCTGGGTAGTTCAGCCAGGCATGTCTGAGATTGTAACTCACTCAAAATAACTCTTTATTAACATCTGGTTACCTGTATAACCCAAACCAGAGTCTTCACTTCCAGGGCCTCTCTCATGGGTATTCTTCCTCAAGAAAATCTTAAAAAAACAGTCTTTCTCGAGACCTTTGGCTGTCAGATGAACGAATCCGACTCAGAGCGCCTACTTGGTTTTCTCTCTTCACTTGGCTACGAGCAGGTCTCTGATTACAATAAAGCTGATCTTATTATGCTAAATACCTGCAGCGTCCGTGATAAGGCCGAGCAGAAGGTCTATTCCGCGCTTGGCAGGTTCAGGCCCCTGAAAGAGACCAGACCTGGGCTTATTATCGCGCTATGCGGCTGTGTAGCGCAGCAGCAGGGCGAAAAACTCCTCCAGCGGATTCCATACCTTGACCTTGTAATAGGGACTAATAATATCCATAAGATAGGAGAGCTCCTCCTTGAAGCCAGGAGCCGGAATAAAAGGGTTGCGGCTACGTCATTTAGTGGTATTATAGAAGAAGACGAGTACAGGGACGCCACCCGTAGAGATTCTCTGAAAGCCTTTGTAAGCATCATGCGCGGCTGCGATAATTACTGCTCCTACTGCATCGTGCCATACACAAGAGGCCATGAGGTCAGCAGGAAGGCCGCGGATATCATAGATGAGATAAAGCGGCTCTGCCGGGATGGAGTGCGGGAGGTAATGCTTCTTGGCCAGAACGTTAACTCCTACAGAGACTCCGGAGCCGGGCTTGCTTTTGTGGACCTGCTCCGCATGGTGGCGCGAATAGAGGGCATATGGCGCATTCGCTTCGTGACATCACACCCCAGGGACCTCTCCCCGGAGCTTATCAGGCTCTTTGGTGAGGAAGAAAAACTCTGCCGCCACCTGCACCTGCCGGTGCAATCCGGTTCAGACAGGGTCCTGAAGCTCATGAGGCGGGGTTACAAGGTAAGTGAATACCTTGGTAAGGCTGCCATGCTGCAGGAGATGTACCCGGATATGGCCCTTACAACGGACATAATAGTTGGTTTTCCAGGCGAGACAGAGGAGGATTTTGAGGCAACCATGGCGCTTATAAGGCGCCTCGGTTTTGACAATATATTTTCTTTCATGTACTCATCAAGGCCCGGCACCCTTGCCGCGGGATTTGAGCCTACAGTGCCTCTGGAGGAAAAAAAGAGAAGGCTTGCCGCCTTGCAGGCACTTCAGAGCAGTATCACCCTTCAGCGAGGCAACCAGCTTGTGGGTTCAATAGAAAACGTGCTCGTGGAAGGCGCAAGCAAGCTCAGGGAAGAGGAATTTACCGGTAGGACATCGCAGAACAGGGTGGTGAACTTTTCAGCCCCAATAGAGAAAGAGGGCTCCTTAATAGACGTTCAGATAACAGAAGCATATCAGCACTCGCTTCGCGGCACTTACAGAGAATGGAAGACTTATGCTACTTGAGATGAGAGTTTTTGCCATTACCATAGATCCCTTCACAAACGCTCCTATAGTTATCCTGAAGGATCTTGAGGAAGAGAACACCCTTCCTGTCTGGATAGGTGTGCTTGAGGCCGGGGCCATTGCCTCTGAAGTAGAGAAGATACAATTTTCAAGGCCCATGACCCATGACCTCTTTACAAACATCTTTAAGTCGACGAGTATGAGCCTTGATAGAGTAGAGATAACCGATATCATTGAGAACGTCTATTACGCAAGGCTCCTGGTTGTCTCAAAAGAAAAAGTCACCTACACCATTGATGCAAGGCCAAGCGACGCCATTGCCATTGCCCTAAGGATGGAGGCGCCCATATACGTGGATACCATTGTCCTTGATAAGTCCAGGGACATAGATGTGGGCGCTGTGAGAGGTAAGATGGGTGAGAGGGTCGAGGGCGCCAATGAGAGTGAAGACCTTGATATCCTTGAGGACCTCTCTCCTGAAGATTTCGGCAAATACAAGATGTAAGAGGTTTTTTTCTTATGATAGATTTTCACTCCCACACTCTTCTGAGTGACGGGTATCTTCTACCTTCTGAGCTCGCGCAGAGGGCCCAGGCGGCTGGATATAAGGCCCTGGCTTTTACTGATCACGCAGATGACTCCAATCTGGAGACCGTTCTCACCGCTCTCCTTCGTGTCACAGAGCGGCTTAACAGGTGTATGCAGATAAAGGTCCTTGCCGGCGTGGAGCTAACGCATATTCCGCCACGTGATATTCCTTTTATGGTGAAAAAGGCCCGCGTTCTCGGCGCCCGCATAATCATCGGACACGGCGAGACCCTGGCCGAGCCCGTTGCCAGGGGCTCGAATAGAGCATACATAAGAGCAGGAGTGGATATTCTCGCTCACCCCGGTCTTGTAACCGAGGCCGAGGCGCGTCTGGCCGTAAAAAGGGACGTACGCTTTGAGATTACCACACGGGCGGGACACAGCATCTCCAATGGACACGTAGCCGGAGTGGCAAATAAGTGCGGCGTGAAGATGGTGCTTGATACGGATACGCACTCACCCTCTGACATTACAACCCTTGCCCGCGCGGAAAAAGTAGCCCTTGGGGCAGGGCTTGGCAAAAGAGACTTTAAAAAAATTCAAAAAAATGCCCTGGAACTCCTTGATAAAACGCTCTCTTAATATCTCAATCGTATTCATTCTCCTTATACTTGCCTCGGGTTGCTCTACTGTAAAGGCGCCGCCTGGAGAGATAGGTGAAGCTACTGCGTGGAGCTCGCTATTTAGCGGCCCCGCGAGAGAGGGCTCTACACCTGACGCGCTGGCCCCGCCCTTTGAAAAAATATGGTCGGCAAAGATAAGGCCATTTGAGTCCTTTAAGACTTACCCCAGAGAGCAGCTCTCAGTCCCCGTCATAGCGGAGAACTCCATTTACGTTGGCTCCACCAACAACAGGGTTTACGCCTTTGATATAGAGTCCGGCAAGAAACTCTGGCAGTACGATGCAGGCTCACCTGTAGAGAGCACCCCAACTGTGGGCTCTGACCTTGTATGTTTCGGCTCCTCCATGGGGTATCTGCATTGCCTGAAAAAAAAGACAGGAGAGCTGCTCTGGTCCTTTAGGACAGGCTCGGAGGTCATATCCTCTCCTCTTATAACAAAAAACAGCGTGTATTTTTATTCTTCAGCTGACCGCCTCTTTGCCCTTGACATTAAATCCGGTAAAGAGATCTGGTCCTACAGGCGAAGCACATACGAGATGGTCTCGCCGAGATCGCGCACCTCTCCGGCCCTTACCGCTGATGGTGAGTTCATTCTTCAACTCTTCTCAGACGGAACACTGGTCTCGGTAAATGCCTTTACGGGAAAAATTCTCTGGGAGGTTAAGACATTTAAGCCTCATATCTCCTCACCGGCTTTTCGAAGCACTCCGGCTATATCAGGCGATACGGTCTTTGTCCCGGGAAAGAATTTTAAGGTGCAGGCGCGTCTAATAGAGAACGGCCGTCTCTTAAAGACCTATGACAGCCTGAAAGCGCGCGACTTCCTCCTTGCAGGCAAGCGTGGCCTTGTCCTTGCATCAGAGAATGAAGTGGCCCTTCAGTCTGAAAAGAGCGGGCAGTTAATCTGGAAAAAACGCCCCATGGAGGGTAAGGGCATTATCTCGGAGATCGCCCTTGCAGGAGAGACCCTGCTTGTGCTCATAAATTCTGAAAAAAAACGCTTCAACCTTGATTTTCTCACCTCAAGACAGGGTCACATTATCGCCATGAGCCTTACTGACGGCCACGTAATGTGGAGCGAGGAGTTCTCCACTACGCTTACAGGCGGCGTATCGAGCTATGGCGGCAGGTTTACCCTCCTTACAGATAATGGTTATCTCGAGGTCTGGGGACCATAGTGGGCGGCAGGCTTAATATAGCCTTTGTCTGGCATATGCACCAACCCCTTTACAGGGACCCTTTCACCGGGGCCTATGATCTGCCCTGGGTACTGCTTCACGCCACAAAAGATTATATCGACATGGTCTCTATCCTCGGGGATTTTCCCGAGATTCATCAGACCTTCAACGTGGTGCCGTCTCTAATGGAGCAGCTCCGCGATTACTCATCGGAGAATGTAGTAGACCTTTACCGCGAGATAAGCAAAAAACCGGCCGCAGAGCTCTCCGTTGAGGACAAGGTCTTCATGCTGAAGAATTTTTTCAGCGCATCACGGGAGCACATGATATGGCCTATACCTGGCTATGGCCGGCTGCTCCGTAAACTGGGGCTCAACTTCGGCGAAGACCCCGCCGGGGCCGTGAGGTTTTTTAACGAGAAAGACTACCGCGACCTTCAGGTATACTTCAACCTTGTCTGGATAGACCCCACCCTTGTCCAGGCCGACCCTTTCCTTAAAAACCTTTACGAGAAGGGCGGCAACTACACGGAAGAAGAGAAACACGGGGTCCTGGCGCGCCAGATAAAACTCGCGGCAGGCGTTCTCCCCCTTTACAAGGATTTTCAGGACAGGGGTATTATAGAGATCTCGACTACGCCGTACTATCATCCCATCATGCCTCTCCTCTATAACAGCGATTCAGCCAGAGAGGCCGTTCATGATATAGGGCTGCCCGCTACTCATATGAGCTATCCCGAGGACGTAAGGGCGCAGCTTCGAAAGGCCGTTGAGCTTTACAGTGACGTATTCGGACGGGCTCCCCGCGGGCTCTGGCCCTCAGAGGGCTCAGTGAGCATGGATATAGTTCCTCTTATGATAGAGGCCGGTTTTACCTGGGCCGCAACAGATGAGGAGATACTCACAAACTCCATCCGACGTCCCTTCCGCCGTAATGAGTACGGCCACGCAATTGATAATTTCCTCTACAGCCCCTGGAAAGTATCGGCAGGAGAAGGCGAAGGCATAAAAGACCTCTCCCTTATCTTCCGCGATCATGTGCTATCAGACCTAATAGGCTTTGATTACAGTAAATCCCATGCCGATTCAGCGGCAAATGATTTTATCTCACGCCTTGGCCATATATACGACCACACCGATGACCATGAAAACCGCCTTGTAAGCGTCATACTTGACGGCGAGAACGCCTGGGAGTGCTACAAGAACGACGGCAGGGATTTTCTCGAAGCCCTCTACGGCAGGCTCAGCGAGGACTCACGTTTTAAGTGTCTTACGGTAAGCGAGTTTTTTGATACCAACCCGCCAAAAGCACATATTGAGAGGCTCTTTGCCGGCTCATGGATAAGCCACAACTTCAGGGTATGGATAGGCCACGACGAGGACAACGCGGCCTGGGATATGCTGAGCGAGGCAAGGCGGCTTCTTGTAGAGAGGCAGGCGGAACTTGAGGAAGAGCCTGGTGGCAAAGAGAGAGCCGCTCTTGCCTGGGAAGTGGTCTACGCCGCCGAGGGCTCGGACTGGTTCTGGTGGTTCGGCGATGACCACTGCTCGGCCAATGACGCTGACTTTGACCTGCTATTTAGAAAGCACATCAAGCGCATATACGACCTTATCGGTCTTGAGGCCCCAACTAAACTGGATATCCCCATCATGGCGGCAGAGCGTGTCATCGTACCTGCCACACAGCCACGGGCATATATCGCCCCTGTTATTGACGGAGCTATTACTGATTATTACGAGTGGATAGCCTCGGGGCATATCTCCAACACCTCCTTTGGCGCCTCCATGCACAGAGAGGTCTATAAAGAGGTTCTTCTTGACGGCATTGCCTATGGTTTCTCAACTGAGGAGCTTTTTTTCCGTTTTGATTACCTCGAAGGCAGGGAACTATATGAAAAACCATGGCGCATTACCATTGATTTCGTCGCACCCGCTCATCTGAAGGTAACGGCCGAGGTTGCTGGCGAGGAATGCGGGGCAGATATATATGTGCAGGGTGAAAAACCCGGCCAATGGTCTGAGGCGGCGCCGCTAAAGGACATGGCATCTGGCAGGGTCGTGGAGATGGCCATACCATTAAGAGACCTTGGCGCAGGTCCGGGCGATAAGATAACCTTTTTTATTCAGATAGATTCCGAGGACTACGGGCCCGAGAGATGGCCCGCCAGAGGGCTGCTTGCCATAGAGACCCCCGGCGAGGAGTTCGAGGAAGAGCACTGGTTTGTCTGAGAATAATGGCAAAGAGGACCCCCAATCAGGGAAAGACAAGTATCACCCCGGCCATGCGCCAGTACCTTGAGATAAAGGAGGAGCTTGGCGACGCCATAGTCTTTTTCAGGATGGGTGATTTTTATGAGATGTTTTTTGAGGACGCTGTATTGGCCTCAAAAGTTCTCGGAATAACCCTCACTTCACGTGACCGCGCAAAAGAGATACCCATGTGCGGTTTTCCCTACCACGCCTCTACCGGTTATATAAAAAAACTCATACTCGAGGGATATAAGGTTGCCGTCTGCGAGCAGGTAGAAGAAGCCGGTGATGGAAGCGCAGGCAAAAAGGGGCTGGTGCGCCGTGAGGTGGCAAAGGTTATAACGCCAGGCACTGTGCTTGATGATGAGCTCCTTGAGCCTGAGAACAATAACTTTATAGCCTCCATAAACGCCTCTCACGGCCTCTACGGCCTCTCTTATATGGACCTCTCCACAGGCGAGTTTTTTGTCACTGAATTGGGCGGCCCTGATGAGCTTATTGATGAGCTTATGGCTCTAAGACCCCTTGAGGCCCTGGTGGGAGAAGAGTGGACAGGACTTGCCACCGGACCGGGGCTCTCCATAAAAAAGGTCAGTACTCGTGCGGAGAGGGATTTTTCCCTCTCTCTTAATGTAAAGAGGCTTACAGAGCATTTTCACACGGCCGGCCTTCATGGTTTTGGCTGCGGGGGGCTGAAAGCCGGGGTTGGCGCCGCAGGCGCGCTCCTGACATACATAAAAGAGACGCAGAGGTCGGACCTGCCTCATATACGTAAACTCACACCTTATATTACAGATGATTACATGGCCCTGGACAGCTCAACGCGGAGAAACCTTGAGCTCACGGAGAATAACCGCACAGGTACCCGCACCGGCACCCTCCTTGAGATCCTCGATGAGACGGCCACGGCAATGGGAGCAAGGCTCCTGCAGTCCTGGATGGGCAGGCCGCTGAAAAACTCCCTTGAGATTAAAGGCCGCCAGAACGCCGTAGACGAGCTTTTCACTAAAAAGACCCTCCGTGATGCCCTGGGCGGCCTCTTGAAGGGTGTTGCGGACCTGCAGAGGTTATCGGCAAGGGTCTCAATGGGCTCGGCCTCGCCAAGGGACCTTGTCTCTCTAAAAGAATCACTCAAGAAGGCAGGGGCAATTAAAAAAACCCTTACTGACCTTAATTCATCTCTCTTGAATGATATTCACACCTCTCTTGACCCCGTGGAAGAGGCCTCCTCTCTTATTGATGAGACCATTGTTGAGAGGCCGCCACTTGCGGTAAAGGATGGCGGCGTTATACGTCTCGGCTTTAACGCGGAACTTGACGGCTACCGCGAGACAGGAGCCGGGGGTAAAGACTGGATAGCCGCTTTAGAGAGGGAAGAGAGGCAAAAAACAGGCATAAATACCCTTAAAGTTGGCTACAACAGGGTCTTTGGTTATTATATCGAGGTTACACGGGCTAACCTCGGAAATGTGCCCGCAGGTTATACGAGAAAACAGACCCTTGTAAACGCCGAGAGATTTATCACAGAGGACCTGAAGGTCTGGGAAGAGCGCATACTTCGCGCCGAGGATGAAGCCCTTGTGCTTGAGGCCGCTATCTACACCCGTCTCATAGAGACGCTTCGTCCCATGGAGGCGCGCATCAGGCGCACGGCTGAGCTTGTAGCCTGCCTTGATGTACTTACTTCATTCAGTCTTTTGGCCATAAAACATAATTATACAAAACCCGCTATAGATGATGAGAGAGCCATAGAAATTACCGGAGGCAGGCACCCTGTAGTGGAGGCGGCGGTGGGGGGGGAGTTTATAGATAACGACCTTTGCCTTGATTCGGCCGGAGAGGCCGTTATCATACTGACGGGGCCTAATATGGCCGGTAAATCCACCTATCTTCGCCAGAACGCCCTTATTGTCTATATGGCGCAGCTGGGCTCCTTTGTCCCCGCAAAAGAGGCCCGCATAGGTGTAGTTGACAGGATTTTTACAAGGGTAGGGGCCTCTGATGATCTTCGGAGCAATCAATCAACCTTCATGGTAGAGATGAACGAGACGGCCAATATACTCAATAACGCCACATCCAAAAGCCTTATTATTCTTGACGAGATTGGCCGGGGAACCTCCACCTTTGACGGGCTCAGCATTGCCTGGGCCGTTGTGGAGTATCTACACGACCATCTTAAGGAACCGCCAAAAACCCTCTTTGCCACCCATTACCATGAGCTAACTGAGCTGTCCTTGACATTGGAGAGGTTAAAAAATTATAATATGGCGGTAAAGGAATGGGAAGGAGAGATAATATTTCTCAGAAAAGTGCAGCCCGGCGAGGCAAGCAGCAGTTACGGTATTCATGTTGCCCGCCTTGCGGGTCTGCCAGATGAGGTCATTGTCCGCTCAAGAGAGATACTGAGGAACCTTGAATCAGGTGAACTCACTGAAAAGGGTCTTCCGCGGCTCGCTAAAGGCAGGGCAGGGGAGCAGAGAGGGGGCGGCGGAAGAGATAAGACCTCACCCTTGCAGGGCAACCTCCTGGGTAGTGAAGACAGGCTGAGAAAAGAAATACGCTCCATTGACCTTGATAACACTACGCCTATTGAGGCATTGAAGACTTTACAAAAACTAAAAGACACGATAAAGGACTCATGAGACTCTCTACTGCGGGATTACTCTTAAATATAAATAAAAAATCCATTCTCCTTACCCTCTTAAGTCTCTTTGCCTTTTTTGCCCTCGCAGCAACCTCACAATCCGCCACTAAGAGCCGTATAACGTCCATCAGGCACTGGTCCAACCCGGATTACACCCGTGTTGTCATAGATCTCACGAAAAAAACCTCCTATAAACACCATCTGCTTAAAAAAGACCCTTCCATACACAAGCCGCGCAGGTTTTTTATAGATATTAAGGACAGCTCGCCGTCACCGGCTCTTAGCAGGGACATTGCCATTAACGACGGGCTGCTCCTCAGGGTGCGCTCGGCTCAGCACAACAAGACCACCTCGCGTGTTGTCATTGATATTGAGTCCATAGATGATTACAAGGTCTTTTCGCTTAATAACCCTTTCAGGATAATCATAGACATGAGCGGTAAGCACGGTAATGGCGGAAAGACCCCAATTGCCGTAAAGACCGTAAAGAAGACGAAAGATAAAGGCCCCCTACCATCAAAAAAGTCAAGAGCAAAGCGCAAAAAACTTCTAATAGTACTAGACCCGGGCCACGGAGGCAAAGACCCCGGGGCCATAGGCAGAAAAGGGCTCCGTGAAAAGGACGTTACTCTGAAAATCGCCCGCCTCGTGGCAAAGGACCTCCAGAAGCAGCTAAAGGGCTCGGTGGTGATGACGAGAAAGAGGGACACCTACGTGGCCCTTGAGGAGAGGACGGCCATAGCCAACAGCCGTAACGCCGATCTCTTTGTCTCCATACACATAAACGCCAGCCGGAAGAGGTCGGCCACGGGCGTGGAGACCTATATACTTAACCTCAGCACCAGCGAAGAGGCCCGAAGGCTGGCGGCGCGAGAGAACGCCACTACGACTAGAGGCATCAGCGACCTGGAGTTTATCCTCCGTGACCTTGTAAAGACTGCCAAGACAAATGATTCCGTAAAGCTCGCCTCATCGGTTCAGGGAAAACTCGTCACCAGGCTCCGCCGTAAATACTCCGGCATCAAGGGCAACGGCGTCAAGGGCGCGCCTTTTTACGTGCTTGTAGGCACCCGAATGCCCAGTATCCTCGTGGAGGTCTCTTTTATAAGCAACTCAAGAGAAGAAAAGAGGCTCCGGAGCGCCAAATACCTCAAAGAGGTGGCAAGCGGCATCTCCACCGGGGTGGTGGATTACCTGAAGGCCGCATCGTGATGATAAGGGCCGGAAATGGACCATAAAGAACAACTCAATGAACTTAAGAAGGCAAGTGAGCAAGACCTTCCCGCTGCCCTGAAGCATTACCTTGAAGAGAGCGAAAAACTCCTTAAAGAGGAGCACGCCAAGAACCGTTATTCCGGCATAGCTGTCTGCATGAAGTATACGGCCGTTATAGACGACCTGCTTGCTTACATATACGAAGTAAAGAAAAAAACCACGGGCTTTACCGAGTCAGCGGCCCTTGTGGCCGTAGGGGGCTACGGCAGGGGTGAGCTTAATATACGCTCTGACATAGACCTTATTCTAATGCATAGAGGCAAGGTTACACCGGGACTTAAGTCCTTTACCGAGGCCATGCTCTATCTTCTCTATGATACGGGACTTGACCTTGGTTTTGCCATGAGAACGCCAGAAGAATGCGTAAGCCTTGCCAGGACCGACCTTAACACCATGACCAGTCTCCTTGAGAGACGTTTTATAAGAGGTGAGAAGGCCCTGTACAGAGAGTCTACCGCCCTGATAAAGAAGAAACTCTTTGTAAAAAAGCGTATCAGCGGCTTTATCGAGGATAAGATTGCCGAGACAGAGAAGAGATACTCAAAGTACGGTGGCTCCGTATTCATACTGGAACCCAATGTAAAAGAAGGCGAGGGGGGGCTTCGTGACCTCCACTCGGCAAGATGGATACTCATGGCCCGGGACGGGGCAGCGGAAAAACCCTTTACCATGGGACTTATCTCAGAGAGTAATCAGCTGGCCCTTGAAAAAGGCCTTGAATTTCTACTCTGGATACGTAACGAGCTCCATTTTGAGTCAGTAAGAAAGTCAGATCAGCTCACCTTTGACCATCAGGTGAGGATAGCCTACATACTGGGTTTTAAGGACACCGAAAAATCCCTTGCCGTAGAGTCTTTTATGCAGGAGTACTACGCCTATACATCTGATATTCATAATGCCTACGAGCATATTATCTCAAGATACGCCTATGAGAAGAGAAAGGCGGGCCGCCTCTGGCCAGCTGGAAAAAAGAAGCTGGATCAGTGGTTTCATACCTCAAAGGGGTGGCTGAGCTACGATGAAACCCACCCCCTCACTTTCCCTGCCATTGTACAGGCCTTTCAGTACATCTCTAAAGAGGGGCTTCAGCTGAACCAGCATACAAAAGACAGCTTTATCGAGTACCTTGGCGAGGCGGGGGAGGGGTTTTCCATTACAGAAGAGACGGCCAGGAGTTTCCTCGTTGTCCTTGGCTCTTCGGCGCCATATGAGGCGCTTTCCGCCATGCACGCCCTGGGTCTGCTGGGTATTCTCATCCCTGAGTTCAACGAGGTAAGACACAAGACCCAGCACGACCTCTATCATGTATACACCGTTGATACACACTCACTCTTTGCCGTACGGGAGCTTGAGAGACTTCTGGAAGTAAACGCAGATGAATTTCCCCGTCTCTCATCTATTTACAGGGACATTCCCCACCGTGGGCCCCTTGTCCTGGCTACGCTCCTTCATGATATTGGAAAGGCCGCCGGCAAAGACCATGCCGAGAGAGGGGCAGAACTTGTGCCAGTTGTCGCAAAGAGGCTCCACATTCCCCGGGACCAGACGGACCTTATTCAGTTTCTTCTGAAAAAACATCTCCTCCTTGCCAATACGGCCCTGTACAGGGATATTCATGATGAGAAACTCTTAAGAGATCTGGCCGCTGAGATAGGGAGTGTAAATAGGCTTAACCACCTTTATCTACTCACTTTCGCTGATGTGCGCTCCGTGGGCCCCGAGGTCTGGACCAGGTGGAAGGGCATGCTCTTTGCTGAGCTTTACATGAGGCTAAGAGCCGTGCTTGAGGAGGGAATCACTGCCATTGAGGTCTCCACGGAGAGGATAGAGAGGATAAAAGAGGGTTTAAGAGGGCTTATTGAGGCAGGCAGCGATAGCCTTTCGGGCGCCGAGGCTTTCCTTGACCTTCTACCGGAGAGGTATTTTCTTGTTAACAGCGAAGAGAGGATCCTGGAGCAGTTGGCGGTATTATCCAATTTTGGCGGTTCAAAATCCCATGTCATAAGCATAAGTCAGGAGATTACAGAGGCCTATACAAGCCTTATAATCTGTACCCTTGACAGGCAGGGCCTCTTTGCCATGATTTCCGGTGTTATGGCAGGTAACGGCATAGATATACTGGGGGCGCAGATAACCACGCTGAAGAACGGCCTTGTCATTGATGTGCTTCAGGTGACCAACACCAGTGGTCTTGCCGTAATTGATGAATTTAAGCGTAAAAAGATAGATAAAGACCTTGGCAATGTAATAAGCGGCAGAGTGGCTGTAAAGTCACTGATACGCAAAAAGCCCTCTATACTTGATGGCAGGCACAGGGCAACGCCAGTGAGCACAGTGGTGAGCATAGACAACAGCATCTCCGACGCCATGAGCGTCATTGATATCAATACGGAGAATAAACCTGGGCTGCTCTATGATATCACTAACGCCATTGCCGAACTTGGGCTCTATATTAATATAGCGAGGATATCCACAAAAGGCTCCAAGGCTACGGATATATTCTATGTAAAAGACATTTTTGGCCAGAAGGTATACGGTGAAAAAAAGCTCAATAAGATTAAAAATACAATTTATGAGGCAATAGAAGGAAAAAAGAAGAAAAAGCAGAGAGCAGGAGAAAAGGCCTCCAGGCCCGGCAGAGGGGGCTCAGCATCATGAAGAAAGGGGCCACTACAGAGGCTGCTGTAAGGGGGTATCTTGATTTTATTGTAATGGAGAGGGGTCTCAGCAAGAATACAAGCACAGCTTATACGAGAGATATCAATAAGTTCTGTGATTTCCTTGATAAATCGTCTTTGGATATACGAGAGGTGAAGCCAGATGATATTACAAGATTTCTCAGCTATCTCAGCGAGAACGGTCAGAGCGTACGCAGCTATACAAGGGCCCTTATAGCGCTGCGGGGAATGTACAAATTTTTTCTAAGAGAGGGGCTTATAAAGTCATCACCAGCCGCGCTTGTGGATATTCCTTCCTTTCATGGAGGTCTGCCCGAGGTCTTAAGCGTAGAAGAGGTAGATAGGCTGCTGAAGGCACAGAGCGGCGCTTCCACGCTCTCCATACGGGACAGGGCCATGCTTGAGACCCTCTATGCCACTGGCCTTCGCGTCTCGGAGCTTGTAAGGCTCCGTCTAAACGACGTAAGTCTTCAAAGAGGGCTCATAACGCCCCTTGGCAAGGGTAGAAAGCAGCGGGCCGTGCCCCTTGGTGAGGAGGCCATGATATGGATAAGGCGCTACATGGAGGAGGCCAGGCCTCTCTTAGAGAAAAACATGCAGTCTGCTTTTCTCTTCTTAACCATTCGCGGCCAGGCCATGACAAGACAGAACTTTTGGGACATTATTAAAAAAACAGCGCTCCTTGCCGGCATAGAGAGGGCGAGGATTAAACCACATGTACTGCGGCACAGCTTTGCCACTCATCTCATAGAGGGAGGCGCGGATCTTCGAAGCGTTCAATCCATGCTTGGCCACGCCGACATCTCTACTACTCAAGTTTATACTCACGTAACTACAGAGCGCCTGAAAAAGCTACACAAGAAGGGGCACCCACGGGGGTAGGGCCTCTGAGCTTCACCCGGGGCTTCATATATGGCCTTCTGTGTCTCTCTGCACTATTTTACATAATATCCATTATGCGACACGCCTGTATGTGGCCCTTATCTGAAGGCTTATACGGATAAGCACTAAAAGGGCCCTGGAGACTTAAGAGCATTAAAGCATTGGCAGGAAGATTCTTTTATAAGACAGGTTACTTAAGGATCGTCCAGGGCGATTACATGGACGATGAAGGAGGTGTAAGCTGCGCCCTCTTAAAAAAACCGGGGCCAGACAAAAAAGAGTGCCGGATACGAGAAAAGAAGCAGAAGCGCGGCTACTGCGTGTATATGTACGGCGTAAGAGCGGGCCATAACCAGCCCATCTCATGGCAGTGCAGAGCCGCCCTACTCTACTATAACGTTAGTAATTGTCTTATTGACGTATTTAGTGGCTTGAATCTTCGACATTACCACGTCGCCAAGGGTCTGAAAGTTTGAACCCGTTACAATGGCTATAATGTCATAAGGGCCTGTAACCATCTTGACCATCTTCACCCCGGCTATCATCGCAATTCTTTGCTCCACCTCGCGTGCCTTGGAATGCTCGCATTCTATAAAGACAAAGGCCTCAACCGCCATGACGCACCTCCTCTTAAAAGACAATACCTTATACTAAGTTTCCATTGTAACTTCTTGATATTTAACGTAATAACATAGCACACCATGAGGAAGTAATGAGCCTGGACCACTCCATACGCATAGTCTCTATCTTAATAGATTACCATATATTTTAATTCTTACAATTGTTTTTTAAATGAAGGGAGGATCAGTCTCTTAAATCTTTATTTGATATCCGTAAAGAGACTTTTCAGGCCTTTCAGGGGGTCTTCCTGTAGTGTAGTGCTGGACATGAGAGAATCCGTGAAGTAGAAGTACTCACAGAAGTTTGCTTTTTCCTTATCTGCCACTAATTCGGCCAGAGGCTCAAGGCACTGCCTGTTGGAGAGGGGGCTAAAAAACCTGCAATTAACGCAGGCCTTAAGGTCTCTTCCGCAGCTTGGACAGGTCTCATTTCTTGATGGCTTTTCACCTATTGACACCTTTTTTTTGCAGTGAAAGCAGTGCCTCAAAGATTCCTCCACAATAAGTGCAAATTTAAGGCTTGAGAAGAGATTAATTTCTTTCAGTTAAGATGGCCGCCCTATGTGATAGCTCTCTTACCTCTCATGGAGACAGGCTTTGACTCTTATTACTGGAGATTTTATTCCTGTAAAGATTAAAGGAAGATTAGAAAAATTAGATAATACCCAAAAAAACAATTAGCCTGTATATTTTGGCTCTTTCAAGTTTTCTCCAGACCTCTTAGGGCTTTTGTCTATACCTTAAAGTTTTTTTTGCCACCTCAGAACCTTTGGCAAGAGCAAAAAGCCACATTGCCTTGTGAAATAACTCCTTCTGTGTTAGGGTGTTAGCAATCATGAGATAAAGGAGTGTATTCTACCCATGGGCAGGTCATCAAGGCAGAAAAAAAAATATGTAAAGCAAGAAAAGGCGGAGGCAGGAGCGGAAGCGAAAGCAAAAAAGGCTCCTGAGAGAAAGGGCCGTACTCTTCGTTGCTATAAATGCGCCAAGGAAGTCTCAGAGTTTGATACGGGATGTCCGCACTGCGGGGCAAAGCCACCAAGATTCAACCCGGCTATCCTGGCAAGGGTTCTACTGGGGATAATCATAGCCATTATCCTATATATCTATCTCATGTAACCGGCTTATTCAAAGGTTTTTCTTAGCCCCACTATTCTCAATGACCTTGGCAATACGATTAAATGAGACGGGGATAAATAAGACTACAAAGGCAAGCAGAACAATGCCAAGACGCCCTGAGGCGCCCTCACCTGTTCTTTCAAGGGACTTGATTATAAAGTAGAAGAAGAATAACAACGCCGGAAAGGACGTTACAAAAGAGAATATCCTCAGAAATTTAACCATGCTCTCTCCTGCCCAGTTTTTGTACTTGAGCCCAATATAATAAATTCAAAGAGCAGAGACCCCAGGTTTTTCAGCAGAGAGGCTTGCTGGCTAAAGAACCATGGAAAGGCCTTATCTCTCTATAACCTCATCCTGCTCTCCTGCACACCGGGCTCAAACTTAGTCTCTCATATATTACTGCTTTTCCTTTGGTTCCTCAATTGGGCGTTCTGCGCTAAGTGAAGAGCATATGCCCCTTACCTGAACGATATTGTAGTTGTCGCATTTTCCGAGCCTGCATGCCATCTTGAACTCTTTACAGCCATTTGTCTTGTCACCGAGCTTCACTAAATATACAAACCCCAGGTTGTCGTAGGCGCTGGCAAAATTAGGATCTATCTCTATGGCCTTCTTATAGTCGCTGATTGCGCGGTAAAATTGTTTACTATTACTAAATGAGATACCACGGTTGTAGTAAGTAGCGGTATTTTCAGGCTCCATATCTATGGCCTGATTAAAGTCCTTGATTGCATTCTCAAATTGCCGGTTATTACTATAGGAAATTCCACGGTTATTGTAGGCAGCAGTTAAGAGCGGGTCTATGTCCAGGGCCTTTGTATAGTCCACTATTGCGCGTTCATACAGGCCTTTATCGTCATAGACACTGCCCCGGTTAATATAGGCCGCGCTTAACTCAGGAGCTATCTCAATAGCCTTTGTAAAGTCGGCTATGGCAAGATCGTACTGGCCTTTTTTCTGATAGCTCCCCCCACGGTTGTTATATGCGCCGGCATACTGAGGGTCTATCTCTATAGCCTTTGTATGGTCGGCTATGGCAAGATCGTATTGGCCTTTTCTCTGATATGAAGAGCCCCTGTTGTTATAGGCCCCTGCAAACTGGGCATCTATTTCCAGGGCCTTGGTATATTCCTTGATAGCCTTCTCAAGGTCCCCTTTATTTCCATGCGCAATGCCTACAAATGCATGCATTGCCGCCTCTTTTCTAACATGCAAGGCGATGATGTCCTCGATAATCTTTAATGAGTTCTTATAAGCGTTGCGCCGCGGGTCTATATGCAGGGCCTCCTTGAACTCATCGCGCGCCAGAGCGAAATTACCATTAGAGGCGAACTCAACACCATCGTAATAGTGTTTCCTGGCCGCGCTCTCCCCATAGGAAAAACCCGTAAAGAGAAAAAAGAACATCAGCGTCCATATGCCGCTGCTTATCAAGAGACGCATAACTTACACCCTGCACTCAATGTCTTGTAATGCCCTGTATCGTAGAGCATTAAGACCAGAGGCTTGACGAAACATTTTTCCACAGCACTAAAGATTACAATTCAAGTAGAGCCGTGCCATAGCGCTACTGAGATGATATAATTTAATCCAAAAAAATATTATACCTTGAAATATAAATTCAGTCAATAAGTCAGCCACTTAAATGGTTCCCATATAAAAAAAGGGGCACGGGATTATCCCGTAACCCTTTTGTATTTTTGGTGCCCTCGAGAGGATTCGAACCTCCGGCACACGGATTAGGAATCCGTTGCTCTATCCTACTGAGCTACGAGGGCATTTTAACCCTTATTCCATGAATTCATGCGATTATAGCGTGCATACGGTAATTTGGAAGATGCTTTATTGAAGTATCAATCATACACACAACAATTTTACCTGTCAATATCTTTAAGTAGCGGTGATTACTCTTTTTTGTAGCGTCCCTGCAGATCAAGGAGCCTTATCCTGATAATATCGATAAACATGAAAAAAGAATCGGATACAGGGTTTATACTGCTCGATTCCGAGTACCTTGCCAGATGTATTGGAAATTCAATAATCTTATAGCCAAGTTTTTGTGCGATATAGATAATCTCCACGTCAAAGCTGAACCCGGACATGGTCTGGCGGCTAAAAATCTCTCTTGCGGCCTCTCGTGAAAAAGCCTTGAAGCCGCACTGCGTATCGCCTATGCCCTCTATGGCTATAATACGTACAAAGAGGTTAAAGACCTTGCTCATAAGTTTCCTGAGCGGTGAGAGGGGTACATCTATATCGGCCCCACTTACCGTCCTTGAGCCTATGGCCACGTCGGCAATTTTCTCACTTAGAATTTTAAGGGGTTTTTCCACCTCAATTATGGGGTAGGATAAATCGGCATCGGTAAATGCTATAATGTCACCTCCGGCAGCAAGGGCTCCCTTCTTAACGGAATACCCCTTGCCCGAACGGGACTCGTTTTCAAGTGCCTTTACGCGTTTATTCTCAGCGCTTTTCTTACGGGATATCTCCATAGTCCTGTCCGTAGAGCCGTCAGAGACTACGATCAACTCGTAATCAAGGCCCCTGCGCTCAAGGTATTCTGAGACCTCTCCTATAGTCTCGCCAATTACCCTCTCTTCGTTATAGGCAGGAATAATAATGGAAATTTCAGCTGGCATTTTTTCCCATCCCTTCTCATCTCTATTCTAAGACCATCCCAGGAGTCTGGTCATAAGTATTACCCCGGCCATGATGATAAAGAACCCACCGATATCGAAGAGAATGCCCTTTCGAACCATGGAGAGGATAGTTACGTATCCGGAACCGTATACAATGGCGTTAGGGGGCGTGGATACTGGAAGCATAAACCCAAAGGAGGCCCCAAGCGTTGCTCCAAGGGCCGGCGGTATGGGAGAGACACCTGCGCCAAGGGCTATGGCAATCATTACCGGGATTATCATATTAGCAGAGGCTGTGTTAGAGGTGGTCTCGCTGAGGATGATGGCAAGGATGGTCCCTATGGCCGTAATACCAAGTAGAGATGAGGCCCCTGTAAAGCCCGTAAGTGCGTCTCCGAAAAAAGTAGCGAGACCGGTCTTGAACATAAGGCTGCCCAGGCTGAGCCCCCCGCCAAAGAGCAGCACCGTGCCCCAGTCTATATTTACGGCCCTCTTCCAGTCCATTGTAAATTCGCCTTCTTTAAGTGAGACCGGGAGAATAAAGAGGAGGGTTGCCGCGATGACGGCCACCACACCTACGTTGAGCCTTGAGCTGAGAAGCACTGACAGAGGGGCCCCTTTACCGAGGATAATACCAACGAAGCTTGGGAGCACCCATAAAAACACTGCAAGGTAGAAACAGACGGCTGTGTTTTTTTCTCCTCTTGACCATGCGCCAAGCTCAGCGCGTGCTTTTGTAATGTATGTCTCAATACCCGAAATATCCGCACCGCTACCCTTTGTGCCACGCTTGAGTATTAAAAAAAGATAGATGAACATAACAGAGGTAATGGGCAGGGCAAAGACCATCCACTCGTAAAAAGATATCTTCATCCCCGCAAGCTGCTCCATCATGCCAAGGCCGATTACATTTGGCGGCGTGCCGATAGGGGTTGCTATTCCGCCGACAGAGGCCCCGTAGGCCACCATGAGCATCATGGCCGTTGAGAATTTTTTAAAATCATAACCGCCCCCCGTCTCCATGTGAATTCCTTTCATGGCCCCGAGCACACCTATGGCAATGGGCAGCATCATGGCCGTTGAGGCTGTATTACTGATACCCATGGAGACAAGGGCGCAGATTAGCCCAATGGTAAATAGCACACGGGAGGGCGATTTATGGAGGAATTTTATAGAGAAGATCGCAAAGGCAAACCTTCTGTCAAGGCCATGATAGGTAATGGCCTCGGCCAGTATAAATGAACCGATAAAGAGAAAGACCAGGGGATGGGCAAAGGGGGCGAATACCACCTTTGCGGGAGCCACGCCAAGCAGGACGTTAAGCACAGCGCCAAGCATAGCCGTTACCGGTATGGGAATGGTCTCCGTAAGCCAGAGCACTATTACAAGGCCTATTACGGCCGTAAGTCTCTGCTGCACCGGCGGCATTGAGCCCAGTGGGACCAGGTAAAGGACGAAAAAGACAAGAGGGCCGAGGAATATTCCCGATAACTTCCTTAACCTCTCCACTCTCTCTTCACCGGGCGAGAGGACTTCTCTGTAGGTCATAAAAGGGCCTTTATTAGAGGAGTTTTGGTCCTGAAAGTCTTAAAAAGGTCTTTAAGAGGGAACTTATGGCAGAGTCGCGCTAATGGCTTCATTATCTTAGACCAGAGCAAGGAGTTTTTTAGCCCTTAAAAGATCAAAACAAAGGATGCGGTAAAGGTGAAAGGAGGCCTTTGCGGGCCCCCTCCCCTTTTTTTCAGATATTTTTTAGGCCCCGGCGGCCTCATCGGCCTCGGCGGCCTCGGTAAGCTCCTCACAGAACATATCAAGGTCTGTAGAGTGCATGGAGCAGGCCATTGATATTGGTTCATCGCCAAAAGCAGGACAGGTAAAGCAGCCCGATCCGAAGTGCCGCGAAAAGACTTCTTTTGTAGAGGGCCACCGCTCCGTGACCTCCCCTGTTGTCATCTCACCTGTGATATTTAAGTCTGACATGGATATACTCCTTTATTTTTTGGTTTAGCGCAAAATTACTAAGGTATTATTATATTATTTCAGGGGCCGGAAAATCAATAGAAAAAGGGAGTTAAGGGGTTAATATAATAGGGTGGCTCTGCCCGCCGAAAAATCGCAGAGTTAAGCAATGATGGGCCCAGCCATCTTAAGGGCTATTTGGATGGGGCTGATTATCATGACTTTTTCTTCTTGCGAAGGGCCGCCTCATATCCTTTTGTTGCCCAGAAGTAGAGCTCGTCTTTATCCTCAAGGGCCTCTTCAGGCACGGAGTAATAGGAGAGAAAGCAGTCCTTACCCTGTCTCTTATAGGAAAAACGGGTAAGGCCTTTATCCTCGAAAAGTTTTCTGCTCGCATCATCGGCCTTAATATAGAGAGTATCATCAGCTACAATGGCAAAGAAGATATCGCCGGAGTAAATGCC
Source organism: Thermodesulfobacteriota bacterium (assembly GCA_046753945.1). Lineage (GTDB taxonomy): Bacteria > Desulfobacterota > GWC2-55-46 > GWC2-55-46 > JADFVP01 > JAJRZX01. Next base: position 1,359 of record JBHHUW010000011.1, on the reverse strand, counting down.
GTACCCGCCGAACATGGCCTTGGCCCGTACTGGCCCGAAGCCCTCAAGCATTTCCAAGAGGTATGAGATGAAGGTGTCTTGGGTGGGCATGTGATTACATGGATTTTAGCTTAGTGGTTGGGCGTTAAAGTTAAGAATTGGCCTGTACTACAAACTTGTAGGATGGGTGGAGCGAAGCATAACCCATCAAATATTTTTTTCTATCAATCAGTTTCGTTTTACAGCCAACTCGCACATTAAATTGATGGGTTTCGTTTTACTTCACCCATCCTACATGACTTGTAAAATGGGTAGAGCAAAGCATAGCCCACAAGATGGTTGCACGAACCTAATTAATTTCTTTCTTGATACGTCTCATCTTTATTTTAAGCTCAGGGATATCCTTTGCAAGAAGAGTCCAGGTCATCTTGAGGTCTACTCCGAAGTATTCGTGAACAAGAATATCTCTTGTGCCGGAGATTTTCTTCCTTGGAATATTCGGATATTTAATCTTCAAATTCTCGGGGATGTTTTTGACCGCCTCGCCAATAATTTCAATGCGGCGGATTACCGCATCCTGAAGTTGAGGCGAATTGAGGAAATCACTCTCTGTTTTTCCGCTGGTGTATTTTTCTATAAGGCCGATACACTCAAGAATGTGGTCTATGAAGATACTCGGATCCTTGCTCACAGAATACTTACCTTTTCCTTTAAGACCCTGTCCCTGAGAAGAGGATGGAGGGAGTCATAGGTAAGGACGTCGGCATGCCTGCCAAGGGCTTCTTCTACATCAAGCTTCAGACCAGAGAGATCAAAGAGGCTCTTTCTTCCATGGAATTCAACAAGGAGGTCAATATCGCTATTTTCTGTTGCATCACCTCTGACGATTGAGCCGAAAAGGGCGGCGCGTTTCACACCGTTTTTCTCAAAGATAACAGAGAGGGTTTTCTTTATTTTTTCAACCTGGGTACTATTCATAGTGAAAAAGTTTTGTATTGAGGTTTTTTTTGCTGAGTCTATGCTCTTTAATTATACTATTCTGCCTTTGATTAACGCAAGGGCTAAAGTGTCGCAGGTTGGCTCTGCCCACCATTCCTCACAGGAGTCACCTATCCACTTTTCCCCTACTCAATGGCATCAAAGGCATTTCTTATTAGCTCTATCTTTGCTCTGTCATCCTCGCCGAGGATGCCTACTACGTCGAACCTTACGGGCTGGTCGTTGATATTATTCTGCTCCATATAAATTCCCGCGGCAAGGGTTAGGTGTGATTGTTTTCTCGCGTCAACGGCGGCTAAAGGAGAGCCAAATCCCTCACCGCTCCGTGCCTTTACCTCGATAAAGACAAGGGTCTTGCCGTCACGGGCCACAAGGTCCACC
>JBHHUW010000010.1:0-29356 GCA_046753945.1 Thermodesulfobacteriota bacterium | reverse complement strand
GCGCCTGGAGGGATTCGAACCCCCGACCTACGGATTCGTAGTCCGGCGCTCTATCCAGCTGAGCTACAGGCGCGTAGTATTTTTTATTTTTTTACCTTGTGTCTACAGGCTGCTACCGCGGATAAATTCGTTATTTAACCCTGCTATGTATTTAGCCCTGTACTCATTTAACCGGGAATGAAGGATTGGTCAAAAATCTCTCCCCCTCTACGAGACCCTCTAAAGAACGGCGGGAACAATATTAAGAACAGGCCCTTTAGCGGTAAGACCTTAGAGCTGACCCCTAAAAGCAAGCCCCTGGCCACGTCTCTTAACTCCAGCCACTGCTGTAACTCCAGCCTCCTTTATGGCGGAGAGGGAGGGATTCGAACCCTCGGTAGAGAATAAACCCTACAACTGCTTAGCAGGCAGCTGCCTTCAACCGCTCGGCCACCTCTCCAGAAAAAAAGACAAAAAAATACATCTCAAGGCCCTTGCAGGTTATGAAAAAGGCCTGAGCACCATATATTTTTACCACGAGTCTATGGTATAATCAAGATAACTGTATGGTGGCAGGAAAAAAACCTTATAGAGGATCCTATGGATGAGAATGTAAAAATATGTCCAGGTTGCAGTTCAGAGTTTTTCGCACATATTGAGAGATGCAGCCGCTGTGATCTGCCCCTTGTTCATCCCGGCGAAGAGCGCCCCGGTATGACCGGGGCCGGTGGCGGCGAAGGCTCTCTCGTGCTCCTCGAGAGCGGGCCGCCCGATGGTATGAAGTGGCTCTCCGGCAGGCTTAAAAAGGCTGGTTTTAGCCCTCAGGTCCTTAACCTCGCCGGGGACGGCGGATGTTGCTCCTCAGATGGGTTCGGGGTATTCGTGGAAGAGCCCTTTGCCATTGAGGCCATGAGGAAGGTAGAGGATATACGCCTTAATGCCAACCCCGAGCTCGAAGAGATGGCAGATCAGATCTCAGCGGGCAACTGTCCGGCCTGCGGCGCTAATACGAGCTTTTCGCTCACGAACTGCCCGAGCTGCGGACTCGCCATAGGCTGAGGACAGTCGTATAGGGAATTTGGGGACGGGGTGAGGCGAGGGTAGCGCAGCTTAACGCAGAAATATTGAGGTGAAAAGAGGAGGCAGAAGAGAGGAGCAAAACAATCTCTCTATGAGCTTTTTGAGTTTTTTGTGCTAACCTTCAGGCCTCGCTTTACTCCGGAGCCGAGACGAGCGCCGCCACTCTCAAAGAAGGGGTAGCGTCTTATCCCCCATTTATGGAGCCTGAACTGCACCGCAGTTGTAAGGACCCCTATGCCGTAAGTGACGCTCCTGCTGAAGTTGATGGAAGAGGCCTCGGGAAAGTATTTTGTTGGACAGCTTATCTCGCCCATTTTGAAGCCAAAGTACACGGCCTGGGCTATCATCTGGTTATCAAAGACAAAGTCATCGGAGTCCTCAAGAAGGGGCAGTGTCTCCAGGACTTCTCTGGAAAAGGCGCGATACCCGGTGTGATACTCCGAGAGTTTCTCGCCGAGGAGGATATTCTCCGTCAAGGTAAGAAACCTGTTGGCAATGTACTTATAAAGGGGCATGCCGCCGGCAAGGGCGCCGCGGCCAAGTATCCTTGAGGCCAGCACCACGTCGAACTCCCCGGAGGCTATCATGGAGGCCATGGCGGAGATGAGTTTGGGCGTATACTGGTAATCAGGATGCAGCATGACCACTATATCGCCCCCCAGGTTCAGGGCCTCGTTGTAACAGGTCTTCTGGTTGCCGCCGTAGCCGAGGTTTTGCTCATGGACGATGATGTGCTTTATCCCCAGCCTGCGGCCCTCCTCTACAGTGCCGTCACGGCTGCAGTCGTCTACAAGCACTACCTCGTCAACGATATCATGGGGAATATCGTTATATGTCATCACCAGGGTCTTCTCTGCGCCATAGGCCGGCAGGACAACGATAATTTTTTTTCCATGAAGCATGATAGAGCACCTTTCTTCACTATTTGCACGGCACTGAACGTACTAAAAAATTATAATAAAATTAGGCCCTTTATGTCAAATAAAAGCCGTAACGCAAGGCCGCCCTGCAGCGGCCTTGCCAGGGGCAGGCCCCTATTAAAGGCCTGCCCCGCGACTCTTCCCCACCCTTAACCACGTGCTTGACCGGCCAGCTGAAATTATGTTATTTTTCTCTTAAGTATGGATACTCAGCGGGGTAATGACGATTAAGAACCTGGACCCGTCAGAAGGGAAGGCCCGCCTTCTCCTATATCTCCTATTTGCCCTGCCCCTCTTGACTACGGGCTGTACGCCCAATAACCCCTACAGGGCAGAGGAGCAAGGGCAAAACATCTACTACGCCACCTTTACCGAGCCGCCAAAACACCTTGACCCGGCGCGCTCCTACAGCTCTGATGAGTACAGGCTCATCGCGCAGATATACGAACCACCGCTGCAGTACCACTACCTGAAAAGGCCCTACGAGCTCACAACCCTTACGGCAGTTACTATGCCCAGGCCCCAATACCTTGATGGGGCCGGCAAAAAACTTCCGCCAGGGGCCGGGGCAAAGAAGGTTGCCAGGGCCGTATATGAGATCAGGATAAAAAAAGGCATTAGATATGAGGAGCACCCGGCCTTTGCGAAAAAAGAGGACGGCTCGCTGCTCTATGGCGAGCTTACGGATAGGGAGGTTGAGAAGATAGATGGAGTGATTGGGTTTTCCCGGTTTGCGTCGCGGGAACTTCTGGCAAAGGACTATGTCCTGCAGATAAAACGTATGGCCGACCCCCTTGTGGAGAGCCCAATACTGCCCATACTTGAAAAGTACATCCTTGGCCTTAAGGAATTATCCCAGTTGATGAGAGCCGACCTTACCGCCATAAGAGAGGAGAGAAAGGCCAGGGCCGGTCCGGGCTATAACCAGAGCCTTGATGAACGCACCAACCCCATAGTCTTTGATTACGCCGGTTACGAGCTGCCCGGGGCCGTCGTGGTGGACAAGTACACCTACAGGATTATACTGAAGAGAAAATACCCTCAGTTCATATACTGGCTTGCCATGCCTTTTTTCTCGCCCATGCCCCAGGAGGTCCTTACCTTCTACAGCCAGAGCAAGCTGAGGGAAAAAAACATCACCCTGGACCAATACCCCGTTGGCACAGGCCCCTTTGTTATGAAGAGTTTTAACCCCAATATGGAGATAATCCTCGAGGCCAATAAGAACTACCATGCCGAGACCTATCCAGAGAGCGGTGAGGCTACAGACCAGGAGGCCGGGCTTCTCGCGGACAGCGGCAAGAGGCTCCCCTTTATAAAGCGCGCCGTCTACAAGCTGGAAAAAGAGGCTATCCCCCGGTGGAACAAATTCCTGCAGGGCTACTACGACAACTCCGGCATCAGCTCCGAGAGCTTTGATCAGGCCGTTACTTTTGGGGCTGCCGGAAGGCCCGAGATAACGTCCTTTATCAGGGATAAGGGTATAAGGTTGCAGACCTCGGTGATGCCATCAACCTATTACGCGGGTTTTAATATGCTCGATGACGTAGTGGGCGGGTACAGCAAATCCAAACAAAAACTTCGCCAAGCTATCTCCATAGCCATAAACTACGAGGAGTATCTTGAGATATTCAATAACGGACGGGGCATGGCGGCCTTTTCTCCGCTGCCGCCCGGCATATTCGGTTATATTGAGGGTGAAGCCGGGATAAACCCCTTTGTATACACCTGGGACAGGAAAAAACATGGACCGCAGCGACGGAGCATGGAGTACGCGAAAAAACTCATGATAGAGGCCGGCTACCCAGGAGGGCGCGGCACCGACGGCCGTCCCCTTGTCATTACATTTGATAACGCGTGGACAGGCCCGGGGCAGGCCGACCTTATTAAGTGGTATATAAAAAAATTCAAGCTCCTGGGCATTCAGCTCGTCAACAGGACAACAGATTATAACCGTTTCAGGGAGAAGATGCGCGGCGGTAATTTTCAGTTTTTCTCCTGGGGCTGGAACGCCGATTATCCGGACCCCGAGAATTTTCTCTTCCTCCTGAACGGCCCCAACAGCAAGGTAAAGTTCAAGGGAGAGAACGTTGCCAACTACATGAACGCGGAGTTCGACGACCTCTTCACGGTTATGGAGAACATGGACAACTCGCCGGCCCGCCTTGCCATAATAAAAAAGATGCTCCATATAGCGCAGAGAGACTCGCCCTGGGTCTGGGGCTATCACCCCCTCTCCTTCGGGCTCTTCCACAAATGGGTAAAGAACGTAAAACCAAACGCCATGGCAAATAACACCTTGAAGTACCTGAGGATCGATACCAAGTTAAGGGTGATGGAGCGCAAGGCATGGAACAGGCCCCGTGTCCTGCCCGTAGCCCTCTTCTTCCTCATACTAACCGGAGTTATCCTCTATGGCATACTCTCAATGGCGAAAAAGAGGCAGCGATGAGTAAAATTCAGGAGGTGGCAGGAAAATGCTCTCCTATATAATCAGGCGTCTCATGTACGCCGTACCCATTATCATCGGCGTCAATGTGCTTACGGCCCTGCTATTTTTCCGCATAAACACGCCTGACGATATGGCGAGAAAGATACTGGGAGAAAAGTTCGTCACGCCTGCTGCGGTGGAGAACTGGAAAAAAGACCACGGCTACGATCTGCCTGCCTTTATCAACACAGGCGAGGGAGGCGCCGGTCTAATTACGCAGACAATATTTTTTCAGAAATCCGCGCCGCTATTGTGGTTTGACTTTGGCCGCTCCGATAGAAATAACATAGACATCGGCCATGAGATCGGCCAGCGCATGTGGGCGAGCCTTGCCATCGGGCTCCCTATATTTATCTTTGCCATTATAATAAACCTCTTCTTCGCAATGATACTGGCGTATCTGCGCGGCAGTGTCCTTGATACCGCAGGTCTATTCATCTGCGTTATCATGATGTCCGTCTCCATGCTCTTCTATATAATAGGCGGCCAGTTTCTCCTCGGTAAAGCCCTGCGCCTACTACCCATATCAGGTTACGACACCGGGCTTCACTCCATCAAGTTTCTCATCCTTCCCGTTATCGTGGCCCTTATCGGCTCTACGGGCGCGGGGGTGAGATTTTACAGGACAGTATTCCTTGAAGAGACGGGCAGAGACTACATACGCACGGCCCGGGCAAAGGGCCTCGGCGAAGGAAAGGTCCTTTTCAAGCACGCCCTTAAGAACGCCATGATACCCGTATTAACCAACGTAGTGGTCTCCATACCATTTCTCTTTTACGGAAGCCTTATCATGGAGAGTTTTTTCTCCATACCGGGCCTCGGCAGCTTTACCATAGACGCCATACAGGCCCAGGACTTTGCCATCGTGCGGTCCATGGTCTACCTTGGCTCCATACTATATATAATCGGTCTGATATTAACGGATATAAGCTACACCCTTGTTGACCCCAGGGTGGTCTTTGAATAAAGAGGCGCAGATAATATGCCCGTAATTCTCGCTACAGACCTAATCGTATTCCTCGTCGCCGGCGGCGCCTTATACATGGCCTATCGCTCCATGCGCGATGGCGGTGCGGTGCTCCGTGAAATCAAGAGAAACAGGCTTGCCGCCATCTCGCTGGTATTTTTATGCCTCTATCTCGCCACGGCACTTATGGACAGCGTACGCTGGCGTGACCACGTGGTAGACGAAAAAGGAGCCGTGCTTCTTGCAAAGGACGGCACAGATGTCTATGATGCCGAGGCCCTTAGCCTTCTTGATAGAGCGCTCGGAGGGCTCCGCACTGGCTCGGAAAAATCCTACTCCGCGCCCTTTGCCGAAAAACTCTTTGTTAAGGAGAGTATGGAACTGCCTGACGGCACGGTTACACGGGGTTATCCTGCGCTGAAATATCCGGGCACGCATATCCTCGGCACTGACAAGGTGGGTTCCGACGTTCTCTATACGGCCATAAAGGGCATACGCACAGGTATTGTCATCGGCACGGGCACCACCATTATCATTATCCCCTTTGCCATTTTCTTCGGCGTCATCGCAGGGTATTTTGGCGGCATTGCCGATGATATTATTCAGTATATCTACACCACGCTCTCGTCCATACCCGGCGTACTGCTCATTGTGGCCTTTATGCTTCTATTCGGCACAAGCGGTTATCAGGGGGGACTTGTAGCCAAAGGAGATATATGGATTGGTATCTTTGTCCCTAATGACAGACTTTTCTGGCTCTGCCTTATTCTCGGTATAACATCATGGACAGACCTCTGCAGGCTCATACGAGGCGAGGCCATGAAACTCCGGGAGCTTGAGTACGTAAACGCGGCTCGTGCCTTCGGCGTGGCCGACGCCGGAATTATATGGCGGCACATCGTGCCTAACTTCATGCACATAGTCCTCATCACCGTGGTCCTGCAGTTCAGCGGACTGGTGCTGGCCGAGGCAGTGCTTAGCTACATCGGCATTGGCGTGGGGCCGGAGATGGGAAGCTGGGGTAATATGATAAATACGGCGCGGCTCGAACTCAGCCGTGAACCCGTTGTCTGGTGGAACCTCTTTGCCTCATTCTTATTCATGTTCGGCCTTGTGCTGCCCGCTAATATTTTTGGCGACGCCGTAAGAGACGCGCTGGACCCGAAGCTTAGGTACAGATAAAAAGACCCCTCCCTTTCTTTTGGAAAAAAGAAAGGGAGACAAAGAAAACCAACGGGGGATTTAGATTAGTACCTTTGGATATACTAAATGCGCCCCACGATATAAAACTTGTAGGGTGGGCTCTGCCCACCAAAAAAATTCCATTTCCTCTTCCTTTAAAAAAAGGACAAGATACATGAGCACCACCGCCTTAGAGGTTAATAATCTAAAAACATACTTTAAGACCGGCGAGGGCCTGGCCCGCGCCGTTGACGATCTCTCTTTTAAGATAGAGCAAGGCTCCACCTTTGCACTTGTGGGCGAGTCCGGCTGCGGTAAATCCGTAACAGCCCTCTCTATAATACAACTCCTCGGTGCATCGGGCGTAGAGACCCAGGGCGAAATTCTCCTTAACGGCAACTCCATCAGCAGCCTGCCAGAGACCGAGAAACGCCGCATTCGCGGTAACCGCATCTCCATGATTTTTCAGGAACCCATGACCTCGCTGAACCCCGTCTTTACCATCGGCAACCAGATTATTGAGGCCCTTACACTCCATCAGGGTCTCAGCAAGGCCCAGGCCAAAGAAGCGGCCATCTCCATGCTGAGAGAGGTAAAATTCACTGACCCTGAGGCTGTATTTAATGATTATCCCCACAGGCTATCTGGCGGAATGCGCCAGCGGGTAATGATAGCCATGGCGCTTTGCTGTAAACCCGATCTCCTCATAGCCGATGAGCCCACAACAGCCCTTGATGTGACCATACAAAAAGACATCATGGCGCTTATGAGTGAGCTAAAGACCGGCATGGGCACTGCCGTCCTGCTCATCACCCATAACCTTGCCCTTGTATATAATAACGCCGATACCGTAGGGGTAATGTACGCCGGACGCCTAGTTGAGCTTGCCCCGGCAAGGGTTTTATTCGCCAATCCAAAACACCCCTATACAATAAAGCTCATGCGCTCCATCCCCGGCGCGGGCAGGCGCGGCCAGCCCCTTGATACCATAAGGGGAACTGTACCTCCTGCTACGGAATATCCAGAGGGCTGCCGTTTTTCCGGCAGGTGCCCCCGTGAGATGGAGGGCTGCGCCGCCACGGAACCAGAACTAACCCAAAACAAGTTTGATGGGGAGGAGGAGAAGGGGGAACACCTTGTAGCCTGCCACCTCTATAATGGGGCCTTTATGAACACACCCGCGTCGAGGCCCCTGGGGGTGGAGGAAAAGACCGAGGCTGCGCCGCATCTTGAAAGTCCGGCCCCGGCAGGCGAGGAAGCCATCGTGGAAATTAGCGGCCTTAAGACCTGGTACCCCATACGAAAGGGAATCTTTAAGAAGGTGCAGGGTTACGTGCGTGCTGTTGACGGCATAGACCTTACGGTGCGGAGCGGGCAGACGCTGGCCCTTGTTGGCGAGTCGGGCTGCGGAAAGACCTCTGCCGGTAAGACCATCCTGAGGCTCATTAAACCAGCAGGCGGCTGCGTATCTTTTCGAGGTGAGGAGATTACCTCTATGGGCAAAAAGGATCTCAAGGGTATTCGCAGTAAGATGCAGATAATCTTTCAGGACCCGTATTCGTCACTTAACCCCCGGCTGATGGTGAGCGATATTATCGAAGAGGGGATACGCTCGCTCTTGCCGGAGCTGAGTAAATCTGAAAGGATTGACCGCGTTGCCGAGGTCCTTGACCTTGTTGGCCTTGGTGGGGCGGCCATGACACGTTATCCCCATGAGTTCTCCGGCGGTCAGCGTCAGCGTATCGGCATTGCCCGCGCCCTTGCCGTAAGGCCGGAGTTCATCATCTGCGACGAGGCCGTAAGCGCCCTTGACGTCTCGGTGCAGGCCCAGATTCTGAACCTCCTTAAGACGATACAGCAGGAGTTCGGCATCTCCTATCTATTTATCACCCACGACCTCGGCGTAGTTGAGTACATCGCCGACGAGGTGGCCGTAATGTATGATGGTAAAATTGTGGAGCGCGGGCTTGTGGATGATATCTTTTCAAGGCCCGCTCATGAGTATACGAAGAAACTGTTATCTGCTGTGCCGGTCTTGCCGGGGTAGGCGGATAGGGTGGCTCATTCAGAGTATTTTGAGGACAATACCAGTTTCAGGGGGCTGACAAGTGTATCGCAGCCACCCGACCCTACCATCCCTTTTCTTTTTTTCTGCTTTACTCTTTTGATGCTCTTAGCCCATCTGCGGAGGATGAGACTTTAAAGACTAAAAGTTTATTCCCAGATACCCTGCGGCTGAGTAGTTGGTGGCCTTAATGCCCGGCTCGCCGGAGGCTATCGTGTATCTGAAGTCCGCCCCTATGCTGAGAGGGCCGTATATCCTGTAATCTAAACCTACGCCGAGATGATAGCCTATATCCAGATAATTACTATCATTTGTAGGCGGAGAGTTAACGAGAAAGGCGAGTCCCGCAGGTATTATCCATGGCCTTAATTTTCCGTCCATCAAGTCAAGCCGGTACTTGGGCGCGATAACAGCCATAAACTCGGAGACCGTTACCTTCTCGGTGGAACCTGGCCCGATTCCATCAAGCAGAAGAAGCGTGGTAGAAGTCTGTGTGACCTCCTTGTCTGAAAACTGCGAATAACTAAGCATGACTTCTCCAAGCAGTGTGCCGGGACCATAGGCGCTTGTAAGGGGAAGGTCAAGACCGCCGCTGATATTCCAGCCTGTCGTGCCATCATTGAGCCCTTTACCCAAAGCATTCTGCGTATCGGTAAAGACCTCACCGCCGCGGTCGTTGTCCAGTTTTGCGTAGCCGAACCTGTAAAAGACCTGACCGCCCATTTCCGCATAACTTACTCCTGCGAAACACAAAGAAAAGATTAGAACAAAGAACGAGCTGAAAAGCTTCTTTCGCATGACTGCCTCCTTATGGGTGTACTCCGACAATTCCCATGTCATAGAGAAGAAGTTAGACACGGGCCTATTCTGTCTCCGCAGACTCGTAAGCAGAAAAAAACACCTTTTGAGGATAATTAAGACCTTATTTATCCTAATTATTTGAGTTTGTCAAATATTTTTTTAAAAAATACAAAAACAACTTACCCGGGGTAACGTCAGGAGAGTTCTGCAGATTGGAAAATACAGTTTCGTTGGATGGGTGAAGCAAGGCGTAACCCATCAATCATCTGACCTACTCAAAGACTTCAGGCCACTTTCTTGATGTGTGATACACGCTGAGGATCTGGACCTCCTTACCCTTTACCCTGTATGGCACTATAAAGGGCAGTTCCGCGATGACTAGTTCATAAGACTTGTAGGATGGGTGAAGCAACGCGTAACCCATCAATCGTCATACCCACTCAAGGTTTCGCAGGGTGGGCACTGCCCACCCTGCAAGGTTTAGTTTCGTAGGGTGGGCTGTGCCCACCGAAAAAACTCCACGCCATTTAACTGCTGGGCACAATCATCTGACCTACTCAAAGACTTCAGGCCACTTTCTTGATGTGTGATACACGCTGAGGATCTGGACCTCCTTACCCTTTACCCTGTATGGCACTATAAAGGGCAGTTCCGCGATGACCAGCTCATAAGTGCCGCGCACTCGACCTGCGCTGCCAAGTCCCGGATGGTCACTGAGCTGCTCTGTTGCATGGCGTATCTTCCGCCCCACCTCAAAGGCCGCTCTCGGATTATCTCTTGCGATATAATCAAGAATGCTCTCCAGAGCGCGGGCCGCAGGCTGCGTCCATTTAATTTGCATAGTCAGGCTTTTTCGTATTTATTGAAGATGCGCTTCATCCTGGCCTCACTGGCGAAACGACCCTCATTTGCCGCCCTGACACCATCCCTGACGCGCTCGGTCTGCCATTCATAGACTTCAAGGAGACCGTCGATTGCCTGATTGACCATATAATTACGGGACCTGTCCATCCGGTCCGCGAGCCTGTCCAGTTGCTCTATTTTTTTGCTCTCTGTGCGGACTGTAAACGCCTCTTTACTCATCTTTCCTCTACCTGCCCTTTCGGCTCATTATGGTTCATAGCGGTTCACTTGTAATCATAACATACAAACTGCCGGAGGCCAACCAAAATAGAGCCGCTCATATTCTCTTCTACGAATCGACTGCACTATGATGGGTGGAACAAAATTAAATCTGTCAAAATATCTATCCGCATATCTCAGTTTTTTTGGTGGGCACAGCCCACCCTACAAGTGCCCCCTTAAATCCCCTGCGGCGGTAGAATAAGGCCCGTTGTCTCAGCAAGGCCGAAGACAAGGTTCATGTTCTGCACGGCCTGGCCTGAGGCCCCTTTTACGAGGTTGTCTATGGCTGATATGGCTATCATCTGCTTTGATGCCGGGTCTGACCAGAGGCCGATATCGCAGTAGTTGGAGCTGCGTACCTCGCTGATGTTGGGGAACTGACCTTCAGGCAGGAGACGCACAAATGGCTCGCCTTCATAGGCCTCTTTATATAGGCCGTGAAGCTCCGTCGTTGTGAGCCCCTTCGAAAGCTTTGCGTAGAGCGTCGTTAAAATTCCCCTTGAGACAGGCAGAAGATGGGGGGTAAAGACCACCTCCACACCCTCACCCGCAAGGCCGGAAAGATTCTGCTCAATTTCGGGCGTATGCCTGTGGCCGCCTACCTTATAGGCATTAAAACCGCCGGTGACCTGCACAAAGCTCGTTGCCTCGCTTAAGCCCCGACCCGCGCCGGATACGCCGCTCTTTGAGTCTATGATGAGGGCTGATTTTTTATCCATAAGCCCGGCCTTGAGTATTGGCGCGACTGCCAAGGTAGCCCCAGTGGGGTAGCACCCGGGGTTGGCTATAAGTCTGGCCCCTTTGATGGCCTCGCGGTTAATTTCGGGTAGACCATATACGGCCTGCCCAAGTAACTCAGAGCATGTGTGCTCACCGTACCATTTTTCGTATACTCCGGCGTCCTTCAGACGAAAGTCGGCGCTGAGGTCTATGACCTTTTTTCCGGCCTCTACAAAACCCCTTACCACCTCCATTGAGGCGGCGTGAGGCAGGCAAGAGAAGACCACCGCGGCCCCCGCGGCCTCAGGACCGGAGGGGTCGCTGAAGTAGAGACCCTCGTAAAAACCCCTTAGCGATGGCAAGACCTCGGCTATGGATTTACCGCAATACTGCCGCGATGTGATGGCCGTGACCTTTACATGGGGATGGCACTTGAGGATGCGCAGCAGCTCAAGGCCTGTATATCCGCTCGCTCCGATTATGGCCGCTGATATCTCTGATATCATGGGAGTATCCTCTTATTTTTATATGGTTTAAGAGATGCGTGGACTCTGCCAAAAAAAAGGGGAAGGCCTGAAAAGCCCTCCCCAAAAGGATAACAAAAGAATGTGAGGCTAAGTTTACCTCTTGGAGAACTGGAACCTCGCTCTCGCGCCTTTCTGGCCGGGTTTTTTACGCTCCACCATACGGGGGTCTCTCCTTAGAAAGCCCGCTTTTTTAAGTACGGCCCGCAGCGCAGGGTCGGAGACAATAAGGGCCCTTGAGATACCGTGCCTTATGGCCCCGGCCTGGCCTGTCATGCCGCCGCCCGTTACTCTGGCGGCTACATCGAACTGACCTGTGGTATTTGTAATAGTAAAGGCATCGGCCACTGTCTTTCTGTGGTCTTCGCGGCCAAAGAACTCTGTGACGGGTTTTTTGTTTATCTTAATATCCCCGGCGCCGGCACTTAGCCTTACCCTTGCAATGGCGGTCTTTCTTCTGCCAACTGTTACGATCTCTTCTGACATTTTTTTCTGCTCCGCTTTCCGTATGAAGGGTTTTTAGCCCTTTTGTTCAGAGCTGCGGCCCTTGTTCAGGAGCGCGGCCCCTTCTGTTTTTTTAATTCCGTATAAATCCCGTCAAAACAAATGGGACAATTTTTATAATGTTATACTAACGGCCTTGCCACCCCTCTCACCAAGGTGCGGCCACTTTTTTTTCACTCAGCCCAGTTGTTTCTAATCGGCCCCGTCTTTTAGACTCGGCCCCATCTTTTAAACCCGGCCCCTATTGGAGGGGGAGGGGTTTTTGCGCTTCGTGGGGGTGGGTAGGACCGGCGTAGACCTTGAGTTTGCTGAACATGTCTCTTGCCAGCGGCCCAGAGGGGAGCATGCCCCATACGGCCTTTTTTATTACCTCTTCAGGTTTTGTATCACGGAGTTTACCAAGGGTAACACCCTTTATGCCGCCGATATAACCTGTGTGGTGGTAATAGATCTTGTCGGACTCTTTCTTGCCGGTAACGTTTACTTTCTCAGCATTTACGACGACGACAAAGTCCCCTGTGTCCATATCAGGAGAGAACTGCGGGGTGTGTTTACCGCGCAGCACCGCGGCAATTTTCGTGGCGATGCGGCCAAGCGTCTTGCCCTCGGCATCGACGAGAAACCATTTTTTTGAGTCTTTATCAACTTTTGGTACAAAGGTCTTCATTTTTATTGCCTTCCTTAAAGGTATTGGAATTTTTTAATGTATGTGATTTAGGGGGATTTGTCAAGACCTTTTACGTTTTCTTAAGTTATTATAGTGAAAAGGGTGGTGAAGAAAAGCGTGGACGTGGATTCATATTAAATCCTGTTCTCCTCACCTGCCAGAAGCCTCGTGATATTCGCCCTGTGTCTCCATATTACAAAAATGGCGATGATAAGGCCGAGGACAAAGGAATCGCCGGGGCCCTGCAGCACGTATAGAGAGATGGGCATACTGGCCGCGGCAAGTATTGAGGCAAGGGAGACGTATCTCTTAATGGCAGCTGCGAGGATAAATACCACGAGGGCTATGAAGGTGGCAGGTGGCGAGACCACGAACATCACTCCGCAGGCCGTGGCAACTCCCTTACCGCCCCTGAAACCGAGAAATACAGGGTAGAGGTGCCCGAGAAAGGCCAGGAGCCCGGCAGTAGCCACATATTCATCGGGAAGACCCAGGGCGCCTGCCGCAAGGACGGGCAGCGCCCCCTTGAGGATGTCCAGTATAAGGGTGAGCGCGGCGGCAGATCTACCGGCGGAGCGCTTTACATTGGTGGCCCCGATATTACGGCTGCCCATGGTGCGGGGGTCCGTGCCCCCGAAAATCCTGGCGCATATTATACCAAAAGGCACTGAGCCCAGCACATAGGCGAATATAAGGAAGAGGTATCTCATGAGATTCTCTTAGACCTACCCCGGGCAGAAAAGACCTGATGCAATAAAAGGCCCTCTCCGCAAGGGAGTTGTATGGGCGATATATAATAGATAAGAGAGGTGAGACTCATTCCACTGTCACGCTCTTCGCGAGGTTTCTTGGCTGGTCCACATCTGTGCCCTTTAGCACGGCCACATGATAGGCCAGCAACTGAAGGGGGATGGTGAGCAGTATGGGCTGAAGGGCCTCGGTTATGGCAGGTACGGTAAAGGTATGGTCTACCTTTGCGGCGGCCTCGGTCTCGCCTTCTGTAATGATGGCTATAATTTTGCCCCCTCTTGCCTTAACCTCCTCCATGTTTCCAAGCATCTTTGGTCTGGAGGCGCCGGCCGGGGCAAGGGCCACTACGGGCATGTCCTCGTCTATAAGGGCTATGGGGCCGTGTTTCATCTCACCGGCGGGATAACCCTCGGCGTGTATGTAGGATATTTCCTTGAGCTTCAAGGCCCCCTCAAGGGCTATGGGGTAGTTTATGTGCCTGCCGATGAAGATAAAATTGTTGTAGTGAAAATATTTTTTGGCAATGGCCTCTATCTCGGACTCACGGTCAAGGACTTTTTCGATTTTTCCGGGAAGGCGTACAAACTCCTGCAGCAGGGCTACGGCCTCTTCGGCGCCAAGGCGGCCCGTGCTTCTGCCAAAATTGATGGCAATGAGCATGAGGGCCGTTAGCTGAGTGGTAAATGCCTTGGTGGAGGCAACGCCTATTTCCGGGCCGGCGTGGGTCATGAAGGACCAGGCCGCCTCACGTGTGAGGCTGGACTCCATGACATTGCAGATGGATAGGACAGTGGAGCCCTTTTTCCTGGCCTCCCGTACGGCGGCTATGGTATCGGCTGTCTCGCCGGACTGCGAGATGGCTATTACGAGGTCATCAGCTCCGGCAAGGGGGTCTCTATAGCGGAACTCGCTGGCAAGGTCTACCTCCACGGGGATGGAGGCGTATTTTTCAAGAAGGAATTTTCCCACAAGGGCGGCGTGCCACGAGGTGCCGCAGGCAAGGATATATATTCTCCGAAGCTTTGTTACGTCTATCTCAAGGCCCTCAAGAAAAACCTCGCCCGTCTCTTCGCTGATATTACCCCTGAAGGTATCGGTAATGGCCCCGGGCTGCTCAAAGATTTCCTTGAGCATGAAGTGGCGGTACCCGCCCTTCTCGGCCATGACAGGGCTCCAGTCTATATGGATTGGCCTTTTATCGAGCTTCTGACCCGAAAAATCAGATATCTCCACATGGCCGCCACGGATTACAACGACCTCTCCATCTTCAAGAAAGACAGCCTCTCTCGTAACTCCAAGCACGGCGGGTATATCGGAGCTGATAATGGCCTCGCCATTACCACAGCCCACTATCATGGGGCACTCCATCCTGGCCCCCACCACAGTATCTGGCTCCTTTAGAGAGATGGCGGCAATGGCATAGGTGCCCTTTACATTTGAAAGGGCAGCTCTTACGGCAGGGGCCAGGTCCAGACCGTGCTCTACCTCGCGGCTTATGAGGTGGGCAAGGACCTCGGTATCGGTCTCGGACTTGAAGACCGCGCCCCCGGCTATAAGCTCCTTTTTAAGGGCAAGGTAGTTCTCGATAATACCGTTATGCACTACGGCCACGGGGCCCTCTTTATGGGGGTGGGCGTTGGCCTCAGAGGGGCGGCCGTGCGTGGCCCAGCGAGTATGCCCTACGCCTGTGTGCCCCGATAAGGTGCGCCCTGCAACCACATCTACAAGGCCCTGGAGCTTGCCAACGCTCCTTACAAGCTCGATATCCCCATCTTCAAGAAGGGCCAGCCCGCTGGAATCATAACCCCTGTACTCAAGCCTCCTCAGACCCTCTACGAGTACTCCTGCCGCCGGTTTAGTACCGCTGTATCCTACAATACCGCACATGTTTTTGTACGCTCCTCGGTAGAGGGGTAGAGGCCTTAGGCCCCCGGCCTTTCCGGCAAGCCCCATGAAGACCTGAAGGCAAGAGACTTGACCTTCCCTTTGTAAATACCTTGCAAGTTGTAGAGGCCTTGAAAGGGGTTACTTGCCGAATTTTTTCTTTACCCACCCTTTTGTAATCTTTTCCGCGCCCCTTGATGTGGCAAGGGCACCGGGGGGCACATCCCTTGTAACCGTTGTTCCCGAGCCTACATAGGCCCCCTTGCCCACGTGGACCGGGGCTACAAGCTGAGAATCACTGCCTATAAAGGCCCCTGCGTCTATGCGGGTAAGATATTTTTTCACGCCGTCGTAGTTGCAGGTAATGGTCCCCGCGCCGATATTTACCCCGGCGCCTATCCTGGAGTCTCCAAGATAGCTGAGGTGACCGGCCCTGGCGCCCTTTCCAAGGGAGGTTTTTTTGACCTCTACAAAGTTGCCGAGCCTTACCTCATCGGCCACCCTGACCTCGGGCCTGAGCCTGGCAAAGGGGCCGATGCTAACGGACCTTCCGATGCGGCTGGACTCTATAACGGAGTAGGCCTTTACTGTAGTCTGGGGTCCGATAGTGGAGCCGCTAATAATAGCGCCCTGCTCTATTATGCAGCCGCGGCCAATGGTTGAGCCTGATATGCTCACGGCAGGGTGGATAATGGTATCGCGGCCCACCTTTACGTCAGCATTGATGATTGTCCTCTCGGGGTCTATAATAGTAACGCCGCTCTGCATAAGGTTTTTCAGTACCCTCTTCCTCATGATTGCCCCTGCGCCGGCGAGTTCCACTCGGTTATTTATGCCCATGACCTCCGAGGGGTCATCAAGGGTTAGGGCCGAGACTTTTCCACCCCCTTTAAGGGCAAGTGGTATAAGGTCCGGCAGATAGTACTCTGCCTGGGCGTTTGAGGAGCCTATTTTTTTGATATTCTTGGCGAGAAATCCGGCATGGGCGAGATAACAGCCTGTGTTTATCTCCTTAACAGCCTTTTCCGCTCTGGTTGCGTCTTTATGCTCGGCAATTCGCGTGACATTACCCCTGGCATCCCTTAAAACACGGCCATACCCCGCGGGGTCCTCCATAAGGGCTGATATAAAGGCCAGGGCCCTTGCAGGGCCCTCTTTTTTGTACAGCTTGAATAGCCCCCTTATTGTGGGAGCCTTTAGTAGGGGCACGTCTCCTGATAGGATTAAGACATCGCCGGAGTAACCCTTCAGCACCCTCATGGCCGTAAGTACTGCGTGGCCCGTGCCAAGCTGCTCGGGCTGCTCCACAAAGGTAAGGTCATACCCCCTGAGGCGCTCTCGTACTTCGTCTCCGCCATGGCCTACGACAACGATTATCCGGCCAATACCAAGGCCCTTCAGGAGCTTTATCACATGGAGTATCATGGGCTGGCCTGCAACCTCGTGCAGGACTTTTGGAAGCTCTGACTTCATGCGTGTGCCCTTGCCCGCGGCAAGGACTATGGCGGTCTGGTTCTTCATAACTTTTTCAAGATATATTAGATACTTGAATTCGTCAAGGTTTTTAATAGGCCCTTGCAGCTGCGGTCTATAGAGAATTTTCTCATATTCTCCGTCCCCTTTTTCACCCCTCTTTCAAGGCCTATGCGCTCTTCATATCAAGAGACACCGATAGCTGTGATTGACAAAGCCTTGCCTGCAGTTTATTATATTAAAATCTACTCTTAACAATGTAAGTATTTAGGTGCCTGAAAATGGTGGAAAGCACTGATATCTCAAAAATAAAATTTGACGCCGCCGGCCTTGTCCCCGCCATTGCCCAGGACAGGGAGACAGGCGAGGTGCTTATGCTGGCTTACATGAACAGCGAGTCCCTTAAGAAAACCCTTGAGATGGGAAAGGCCTGTTTTTATAGCCGCAGCCGTGAGAAACTATGGCTAAAGGGCGAGACCAGCGGTAATTTCATGAGCGTCCGTGGTATTAGCTATGACTGCGACGGCGATACGCTTCTGCTCAGCGTGGACCCTGCGGGGGCTGCCTGCCACACCGGAGAAAGGTCCTGTTTTTATAGAGATTTACTGCCCAACACCGCTCAAAGAGAGAGAGGCGGGTGGCATAATAATTCTATCCTCAAGAGCCTGCAGAGGGTCCTTGATGAGAGAAAGACCGCCCCCGTGGAGAGTTCATATGTGGCAAGCCTCTACGCCAAGGGCGCCGGCGCCATACTTGCAAAGGTGGCCGAGGAGGCAGGCGAATTCATGGAAGCCGCGGAGAGGGAATCGGATAAAGAGGTAATTCATGAGGCCGCGGACCTGCTATTTCACACAATGGTTATGCTCTCAAAACGGGGGATAGAGATAGATGCCGTGCTCGGTGAGCTATCAGGGCGCTTTGGCATATCAGGGATAGAGGAAAAACGCAGGCGAGGCCAAAAATATCAAAAGGGGGAAGGTGATGAGTAGCGACTGCCTCTTCTGCAGGATAGTCTCCGGAGAGATAAAGACAGAGTTTGTATACGAGAACAAGGACTTTATTGTCATAAAAGACAAATTTCCACAGGCCCCAACGCATCTTCTCGTTATCCCGAGACGTCACCACAGAAATATCATTGAGTCTCTGGCAAAGAGCGATGACGGCATGGGAGACGCCCTCTTTCAGACTGCCGTGGATGCAGCAAAAAAACTGGGCTTTGCCAAGAGCGGCTTTCGGAGCATTGTAAACACAAACGCAGGCGGGGGGCAGACCGTTTTTCACCTGCATATGCATGTAATGGCCGGAGAAAAACTCACTGAACAAATGACGTAATCAATAATAAAACTACACCCTATAAATAGAAAAGCAAAAGGAGTCCAACAATGATAAAACCACCGATATCATCGCCATCGTGCCAGAGCTGCGGCGTAAACATTAAAAAACCCACGGAGTTCGGCACAACAGCCACAAAGGTTATAGACGTAAACTACTGCAGGTACTGCTTATGGAACGGCGAGTTTACGGAGCCTGATATCACCATGGAGGAGATGATAGAGAAGGTGGCAAAAACCATGATCAAGACCAAGAGAGTCTCGCCTGAGCAGGCAGAGGAGATGGCAAGGAAGCTTATCCCTACACTGAAGCGCTGGCAGATCGAGGCTTAAGGGAGTTTTTTAAGGGAGCGGCAGGGGGGGGGATGGTGTAAGTGAGGCCGCAGATCAAGGGACGTGACTTATAGGGGTGTTTTTACTCTCCGGGGACGGTCTATGACGGGGGGGCGGGGTGCCTGGGTCTTCTGAAAGTCCGGCAGGCCCGGTCCGTGAGAATAACGTTTTTCTCCGCAGGTCTCCTGCAGTTGTGGCCTCTTCCGAGTAAGCGGCCTCCAAGTCCCGTCTTGCGAGCTTTTCATACCTCCCATGTATCCTATTTTTTGTTGCCCTGCCTGAGCGCCTCAAACATGGCTACTGCCCCGGCCTGCGCCGCGTTAAGCGAGCCTACGGTTCCGGCCATGGGGATGGAGAGACACTCATCAGAGGCCTCTCTTACAAGCCTTCTCACCCCCGCGGACTCACTCCCCACGATAAGGGCCATATCCCCCGATAGGTCCGCGGAGTAGATATCCCTCTCGCCATCGGCCTCAAGGGCCACGGCCCAGAGACCCTCTTCTTTAAGCTCCCTTACTGCGCGCGCCAGGTTCGTAACCCTTGCCACCGCAACATGGCTAACGGCCCCGGCGCTGGCTTTTTCCACCACCGCTGTTACGGGGCAGGCCCTGTCTCTTGGAATTATAACCCCCAGCGCGCCGGCGCATGAGGCCGCCCTCATAAGCGAGCCCAGATTGCCGGGGTCCTTAATGGAGTCAAGGACAAGGACAAAGGCGCGCCTCCCTGCGGCGCGGTCCTTTCTTACCTTTATGAGAATTTCCTCAAGGCCGCTGTAGCCAAAGCCGCCGCGTAAATGTGCGGCCACGCCCTGGTGCTTATCAGTTTTGGCGGTACTCGTAAGCCTTGCCGCAGAGACCCGCTCCACGGGTATACCGAGCTTCATAGCCGTGCTGATAATGGCCGAGAGGGTCTTACCCCGTGTATCCCGTGCCACAAGCACCTTCTCTATCCTGGCGTTTCTGGCGAGAAGGGCCTCTCTTACGGGGTTTACGCCATAAATAACAGCCATTTTTCCTCCCACGCCCTGCCTGCCTGGCCTTGCAAAAAAGCGCCAATCCGGCAGTTTACGCCAAAAAATACAGACTAATCCAGCCTGCGCGCTCTACACTGCACTAACTTTCTCTTCTTGGCCGGGTAAAGCTCAAGATACTGGATAAAGAGACCTCCTGTCAAGGACGGTGAGCGGTGAAGAGGGCGCAGACGCCTACGGGAGAGCTTGCAAAGAAAGCACGGCTGTGATAATTTATTTCTATGCGGATACACATGGATAAAGTCGAAGAGATGGCCTCTCTTGTATTAAAGGGGCTTAAGGAAAAAAAACTCATTACCTTGAAGGCCGATGAGGAGAAGATCCTCACGAGGATGCGCGAGGCCATTCTCGCCGACCTCAAGGCCGAGGACGACCTTGATAGAGAAGTGGAAGGCATACTGAACGCCCACGCAGGCGAGATAGACGATGAGCGTGTGGACTATAGAAAGATGTTCCGTATGCTGAAGAATAAACTTGTAAAAGAGAGGGGGATAATCATTTGAGGCTCTCAGATGAGAGGATCTCGCATATAGCCCACCTCGTAACAGACGCCATCTGGAATGACGATCTTGTGGACTATAGCGATGACGCAAAGGCCCTTGCCGAGGCAAAACGTGTAATCACGGAGATTTTCAGGGTGGAGGACGTGGCCGATGACGCGGCAAGAGAGAAGATAAGGTCACTCTCGCGAG
The DNA here is from genome assembly GCA_046753945.1 of Thermodesulfobacteriota bacterium. Lineage (GTDB taxonomy): Bacteria > Desulfobacterota > GWC2-55-46 > GWC2-55-46 > JADFVP01 > JAJRZX01. The sequence continues at coordinate 8,838 of JBHHUW010000010.1, read as the reverse complement.
ACATACCAGAGGGGTGCCGTGAGTGGGAGATACTGTATAAAAAGTACTTTGATGAGGAGATAAACAAAAAACGCGGCTCTGCATCGTAACCTGCGCCCCCAGAGGCCCGCTCTAAAGCCTGTAGCGCAACTTCCGGGGCCCTCGGCGCCGGGCACAAACTCCCTTGCCGCCCTCTACATACACTCTCACCTCTTCGCGGGTTTTTAAGTGGCGGCCTCTTTGCCAAGACGCGTGAACAACGAAAAAATTCAATCAACCACTCCCGTAGATACTCATGGCCGAGCTGCTTTTTCAGTATAAACTTATACTTCCACCAATTATAGGCGCCCTAATCGGGTGGCTCACAAATTTTGTGGCCATAAAGCTGCTCTTTCGCCCCCTTAAACCTGTAGCTGTGCTGGGCTTCCGGTTTCAGGGCCTTATCCCCAAGCGGAGAAAGGAGATAGCCCGCTCCATCGCAGGCACCATTGAACGCGAGGTCATAAGCTCCGAGGATATAACGGGGCTGCTCTCGGGCATAGACTGGGAGTCCGAGGTAGAGGGCATGATACACGACCTTGTGGAGAGAAGACTGGGCTCCGAGAAGGTGAGTTCCATACCGGTCATAGGCCTTGCCTCTAAGGAGATAAGGCGGCAGTTGAAGCGCCGCCTTACAAAGGACATAATACGCCACATTGATAAGAAAAAGCACGAACTCGCAGGAAGGTTCAAGGACGGCATAGACATTAAGGAACTCATGGTCTCGAGGATAGACAATATGAACTTTGAGAGGTTCGAGGCCCTGCTCACGGGTTTTATCTCCCGCGAGCTAAAGCACCTTGAGTACCTGGGGGGGCTAATGGGGCTGCTAATAGGGTTAGCGCAGTCCATTATCTTTTTTGTCCTCGCATAAGCAGGGCTGGGTGCCAGGGTGGGAAGGAACTTCATGACCAGGAGAGCACTATCCATAGCGGGTTTTGACGCTACGGGACTGGCGGGTTTGCTGGCCGATGTTTTGGTCTTTCAGAGCCTTGGCCTGGAGGCAATGGCAGTGCCTACGGCCATTACGGTGCAGGACCTTGAGTCTGTTACGGATGTAGCTCCAGTGGAGCCGTGGTTTATTTCCAGCCAGATTGAATCCCTCTTCCGGGGGCCTGCCATAGACGCCGTAAAGATAGGCATGCTGGCCGCAGGCGCGGGGGCAAGAACCGTGGCAGAAGCCCTTCAGGATAAGGAGCAAAGCCCCCCCGTCATAGTCCTGGACCCTGTTCTGGCCTCAACAGGGGGTACGCCCCTTATTGATGAAGAAGGCATTACTGTAATAAAAGACTCCCTTATCCCCCTCTGCACCCTTGTAACGCCTAATATGCAAGAGGCCTCCATACTCTCGGACCGTCTTGTTCTGGACAGCGAGGACATGAGGCAGGCGGCGCTTGCAATTCATAATAATCTCAAGGCAGACGCCGTACTCGTAAAGGGCGGTCATCTTGAGGGCAGGCCCCTTGATATACTCTTTGACGGCTCGGAGTTTACTGAATTTGAGGGCCAGCGGCTAAAGGGCCCCAGGGGTATCTTTCACGGCACGGGGTGCCTGCTCTCAAGCGCCATTACAGCGGGGCTCGCAAAGGGCCTGGCCCTCAAAGACGCCGTAAGACAGGGGAAAGACCACACCGCAAAAATTCTTATGGAGAGGAAGAAGGTTTTCCCCCACGACAAAGAAGGGGGTTAGAGAGGGGCTTGGAGGGTGGAAGAGGGGGGGGAAGATAGGGGGGGGCAAGGGTTGGACAAGAAATTGCGGGGTAGTGGGAGAAAGAGGCCGTGAACCGGCCTTCACCCGTGCCTAAGGTCTGGTCTTACCCCCCATCTGCGAACCACCCCTCATGCTGCGCGCTTAATACAGCGTCCTCTCTAAGGATAATATAATCGTGCACCACAACGTCTACGGCCGAAGCAACGGCGCGTAGCGCCATGGCAAGGGGTTTTTCCAGGTTCTCCTCGGCCGCCCTGAGGGCCGCGCCGTGGTGAACAAAGATAATGGAGCGGGCGTTACGTTCAAGGGCCTTTTTTACCACCTCCCTGGCCGGGACGCTCTGCACGTCAGGCCTGCCCTCGAAGACAATATCAAGGCCAACAGGACGGTTCTTGGAGTTAAGGTGGAGGGCCAGCAAGGCCTCTTCGCCATAAGATGCCATCCTCTCTGCCACAAATGCGGCTACATCCTCGGGCTGATTAAGACTGGGCTGCGGATGCACGGCCTCGGCAAGCATACTTCCCGTAAGCTCCCTTGCCAGAGCTATAAGCACGGAGACATTGCCTCCCACGCCCGGCACAGCGGCCACCTCCTCTCTCGGGGCCTCAAGCACGCCCCTTATACTGCCGAATTTTTCCAGCAAGGCCTTTGCATAGGGCTTTACGTCCACACGGGGTATGGAGTAAGTAAGAAGGAGCTCCAGTATCTCGTAGTCATGAAGCCCTGAAAAGGCGGATTTTTTAAACTTATCTCTCAGCCTCGCCCTGTGACCGTAATAAGTTTTTTTCTCCCCTGCCATTGGCAGACCTCTTGGATGGTTCTCATGGATGCGGTTTGTTTGATGCTTCTACAGATCAGACTTTCCGGTGAATATTTTTACTCACCCTGTCCCTGCTTCTTAAACCCCTCTATAAATGGTCTCTTGATCATAGCGCCAACCATCTTGCAGCCTTGGAACATCTTTAAGTCACTACTCTTTTTTAAATCCCTCGATAAATGGTTTCAGGAGGTCTATGGGCAGCGGGAAGATAGTAGTGGAGTTCTTCTCGGCGGCTACCTCGGTAAGGGTCTGCAGATACCGTAGCTGAAGGGATACGGGATTCTGGCTGAGAAGGTTTGCGGCGTCCAGTATCTTCTCGGCGGCCTTGTACTCGCCTGATGCGTGGATTACCTTGGCCCTCTTCTCCCTCTCGGCCTCGGCCTGCTTTGCCATGGCGCGCTTCATCTCTTCGGGCAGATCAATGGCCTTTACCTCCACCACGCTCACCTTGATCCCCCAGGGGTCTGTCTGCTGGTCCAGTATGGACTGAATATGCTTGTTTATCTTCTCTCTCTCAACAAGGAGCTCATCAAGCTCGGCCTGCCCGCAGACGCTTCGAAGGGTGGTCTGAGCGAGCTGGGACGTGGCATAGAGGTAGTTCTCTACGGCGATAATGGCCTTATCAGGGTTGAATACTCGAAAATATATTACGGCGTTGACACGCACCGAGACATTGTCCCTTGTGATGACCTCCTGAGGAGGCACGTCCATGGTAATGGTCCTGAGGCTCACCTTTACCATCTTCTGTATAATGGGTATGATAATGATAAGCCCCGGCCCCTTTACAGACTGATACCTGCCGAGAAAAAATACCACACCCCTGTCATATTCGCGCAGTATCTTTACGGCGCTGAAGAGGATAAAGATAATAATAGCTGCAAGAGCTACACCGCCTGTGAGAATGTTCATGGGCATAAGATGGCCTCCTTTGCCTCTCCGGCATTTTCCCGGGAGGACTATTACTGATGGTGCTCCTTTTGAACGGTAAGGAGCAGCCCCTTTATTGCCAGCACCACAACTGCATCGCCCTCTTCCAAGGCCTCATTGCCCGTAGCGTCCCAGTACTCACCCTCTACAAAGACTCTGCCTCTCCCACCTGCGCCGAAACTCTCAACCGCCCGGCCTTTAAGGCCGATAAACCCCTCTGCCCCGGCTACAGACCCCTGACCCCGCATACGGATGGCCATGAACATGGTAATACCTACAAAGCCAGCCATAAAGATTATTGTGGGCCCCATCACCCAGGGTGAGAGCGTCATAAAGGGCAGCGGCGAATCAAAGAGCATGATGGAACCCAGCACAAGGGCCACAAGGCCCGCCATGGTAAGGAGCCCGTAGCTCACCACGTTTATCTCCACTATAAAGAATATAACGGCAAGTCCGATAAGAAGCAAGCCCGCGTAGTTGATATCAAGGGTATTCAGGGCGTAAAAGGCCAGCACCAGAGAGATGGCCCCTACAACACCGGGCAGTATGGTACCGGGACTTGAGAGCTCGAAGTAAAGCCCCAGCATCCCTATCATCATGAGCACATAGGCCACGTTGGGGTCTGAGATGGCTTTTAATATCCTCTCGCGTAGCCCCATATCAAAAACCTCCACTACCGCCCCCTCTGTATGCAGGGTGGCGGGGCCCGTGGGAAGCTGAACCTTCATATTGTTAATCTTTGCAAGCAGCTCCTGCCTGTCCACTGCCACAAGGTCTATGACCTTGAGTTTCAGGGCCTCTTCTGCCGTGACGTTTACGCTCTTTCGAACGGCCTCTTCGGCCCAGTCTGCGTTTCTATTTCTCTTCCTGGCAATACCCTTTATGTAGGCGGCGGCATCGTTCTCCACCTTCTTAAGCATAGTCTCATCCATCTTTTCCCCTCCCATTGCCACGGGGTGGGCAGAGCCTATGTTGGTGCCCGGGGCCATGGCGGCCACGTGGGCGGCCATTGTAATAAAGACGCCTGCCGAGGCGGCGCGCGAGCCTGCCGGGGCTACGTACACCACAACAGGAACAGAGCTTCCGAGCTCTGTCTTTATTATCTCGCGCATGGAGAGATCAAGGCCCCCCGGGGTGTCGAGCTCTATTATAATGGCCTGGGCCTTCTCTTCCTCTGCCTTCAAGATACCGCCAATGAGGTACTCGGCCATTACGGGGTTTATCACCCCTTCAGCGCGGACATAGTAGACTTTTCCCGCCGCGGCCCTGGCCTCGGATGTCTCAGGAGCGGCCCTGGCAGCTGGTCCCGCGGAAGAAGAAGCCTCAGCAGAGCCCAGAGAGATTACCAGGATAATAAAAAGGGAAGACAAAAAATTCTTGAGAATTAACTGCATACTAATATTTTAACAGGATATGGACCTTTTGAAAAGGCGGGGTTTTAATCCGGTTAAAAAGAGGGGGCAAAAGGGGGCAAAAGGGGGTAAAAATTTGGAGCGCAAAGTATAGGTAAAGAGAAGAGAAAAAAACCGATTCAGTTCTTAAGGGCCTTTATGGCAAGTTGAATATCATCCCAGACCGGCCGCTTGAGGGTTTTCTGCACGAGAAGCTCCTTCAGACCGTACGTTGGCATCACCTGTATACCACCCGGGCCCGCCTCACCAGAAAACTCATGGAGGCGTCCTCTGGCGGCCTTTAAGTCACTTAGGCCCGTAAGGGCCATGGTAGCCTCGGCGCCCATGGCCACAACTACAGATGGTGAAAGCTCAAGAATTTCACCGCGAAGCAGCCGCGCGCAGGCGCGGTAAGCTCTCTCCAGTACCTGGGGCTCAGTCCCTGTATGAGGGGGCATAATGCACTTTGCCGCAAAAGTCAGGGCCATATCACTTATCCCGAGGACGGCCTCATCCGCGGCAGCCTGCATTATCTTCTCTAACTGGCGGCCCTCCTCGCCTGTAAATGGGGAGTACTCACCCTCTTCCATGGGTGGAGGTGGCATGGCGGATACAAAGACAAGCCGCGGCCGGGAGCTGCCCCAGGGCGAAAAAACACCCTGCCTCTCCCCTCGTAGGGGACAGGCCTCGCAGCCTTCGCCAGGGCTCTCACCTGGCTCCAGAGGCCCGCCAGCAGAGGGGATGAAGGTGAGACCCAACTCCGAGGCATACTCAAGCCAGGCCCTGGAATCTCTAATAAGGCCGCTATTTCGCGGGGTTACGTTCTTCATGTGACATAGGCACTTTACAGGGTAAAAAACTTATTATAAAATTAATATAATGATACTATTTGTTCTCATATTATTCAGTATTTTTTTCATAATCCTCACTCCAGTAAGCGCCTGGGCCTGGGGACCGGCCACCCACCTTGAGATAACGCATACCATACTCAGTAGCCCCGGCCTCGTCACAGGCCCGGTAAGAGAGCTTATCATGCGCTTTCCCCATGATTTTCTTTACGGAAGCGTGAGCGCTGATATTGTCATGGGCAAGAACCTTATGCAAGAGCTTACGCACTGCCATAACTGGCGTGTAGGGCTCGGGGTCTTTAAGAAGGCCCGGAAGGGGAGCGAAAAGGCCTTTGCCTGCGGGTACCTCAGTCACCTTGCCGCCGATACCGTGGCCCACAACCACTTTATCCCGGAGATGATGATACGCTCCTTTCCCACACGGTCGCTGCGCCATCTGTACTGGGAGCTGCGTTTTGACGCCCTCGTGGCTGATGAGGTCTGGGGGCTGCATAAGACCCTCTCCAGAGGCTCAAAGAAAGATAACCACAGGCTCCTTGATTCCGTTTTTGTGGGGACGCCTCTCTCATTTACGACGAATAAGACCATTTTCACGGGGTTTCTCCTGCTTAACAGGATAAGGCGCTGGCAGGAAGTGCTTCGCCTTGTAGACCGTTCATCAAGGTGGAGACTGCCCGAGGAGGCGAGGGAGAAGTTTATGGAGGCCTCACTTACCGCTGCCGTGGATGTGCTAAGCGATCAGGATGACGCCCCCTGTCTGTCAGAAGACCCCACGGGCCGCCGCGCCCTCAAGAGAGCCCGTATGACCCGTAAGAGACTTAAGAAGACGCGCCTCAATAAAGACGAGTACCAGGGCAGTGTTGAAGAGGCCCTTAAAGAGATAAGGGTCTAAGTTTACGCAGCCTTATAGCCCTATCAAGTATCAGTTCGGCAACCTCGGCTTTTGTGGTCTCAGGCAGTTTTTCCACCCCCTCATCCCCCACATTCGCCCCGGAGCCCTCTATGCCGGCGGTAATTATAGTTACCTCATTTGTCTCGCTCTCCATTGCCGCCGGGCTATTTGCCGCTACCATATCAAGGTTTTTTTCCTCAAGTTTTTTCACTGCGTTCTTTATAAGACCTTCCGTCTCAAGGGCAAAACCAATGAGTATCTGACCGGGCCTTTTTTGCTCTCCCATTTTTTTTAGTATATCCGGGCTCCGGAGGAGCTCAAGGACGGGTGGTGTAGTCTCCTTTTTTATCTTCTTTTCGTTCTTCCTTGCGGGGTAAAAATCGCTTACAGCCGCCGCGGCCACCACAAGTGTTGCCTCGGGAAAGGCGCTCATCACGGCCTTGTCCATCTCCAGCGCAGAGGTTACCTTTGTCCGTACTACGCCCCGCGGGCACTCCAGGCACGTTGGGCCGCTTATGAGCCTCACTTCGGCGCCCCTTTTCTTTGCCGCGCCTGCTATTTTGTAACCCATCATGGATGATGATGCGTTTGATAAAAACCTTACAGGGTCGAGGTATTCGCGCGTGGGGCCTGCGGTCACAAGCACCCTCTCGCCACTTAGATCTTTTTTTGTAAGCGCCTCTATAACGGCCTCAAGTATAGAGGCCGGCTCCGAGAGACGTCCCAAACCTGTTGTGCCGCAGGCAAGCTCTCCGGCCTCGGGGCCGACGAATATAAAACCCCGGGCCCTAAGCCCTTCCACATTCTCCTGTACAATCTTGTTCTCCCACATATTCGTGTTCATGGAAGGGGCGATGATTACAGGGGTTGTCTTGGCCGCTGCCATGACAACGAGGCTTACGGGACAGTCGGCTATACCGGCGGCGATCTTACCTATTATATTCGCAGTAGCCGGGGCTACGACTACAAGGTCCGCTGACCCGGCGAGGTCTATATGGGAGACATAGCCCTCTTCAGTCTCTTCTCCACCCGCTTTAAAGACATTGGTAAATACCTTATTTTGAGCCAGAACGCTGAGGCTGAGAGCGGAGACAAATTTTTCCGCTGACTCTGTCATCACGGGCCGCACGGTGGCGCCCTCTTTCACAAGGAGCCTGGTGAGTTCAAGGCCCTTGTAAGCGGAGATGGCCCCTGTGAGGCAGAGCGTTATGTTATTATGCTTAAGGCTCATATTGAGTGCTCCATATAATTACAGGCAACGGATATCCTGCCGCGGGCCTTCACTCTTTCGCCCGCCTGCTTCACCTTACATACTCAAAAATGGGTTATGGCGTCTCTCATCGCCTATAGTCGTAGATGGGCCGTGCCCCGGGAAGACGCGCACATTGTCATCAAGAGAGAGCAGACGTGTCTTTATAGAGTTCATAAGCTCCTCCGAAGATCCTCCCTCCAGGTCTGTCCTGCCAACAGAGCCTGCAAAGAGGGTATCGCCGCTAAAGAGAAGTCCCTCACCTTCATTATACAGGCAGACGCCGCCCGGTGTGTGCCCCGGTGTATGAATTACCTTTAGGCTGATTGAGCCTGCCTCAAGTAAGGCGTTGTTTGTAAGGAAGGTATCAGGCGAGGGTTGAGGTGGCGCTTTTATGCCAAAGATTTCTGCGTGGCCCGAGGCATTTTTAAGGAGTGTTATATCGGCCTTATGTATGGCAAGGGGCACGGAGTAAAATGTGCGCAACTCACCATCAGCTCCCACATGGTCAAAGTGGCCATGTGTGTTTACAACGTACTTAACCTTGAGACCAAGGGAGTTGACTTCATCTTTTATAAGAGGGCCGTCGCCGCCTGGGTCTATTATAAAGGCCTCCAGCGTATCGCTGTCCCAGAGGAGGTAACAGTTCACCTCAAGGGGGCCCACCTCAATGCTTTTGATCTTAGCCGCCATTCTTTTTACTCCTCCAAGCTGTTTTTATCTTCGTGGCGTGGGATGCGCTTATTCCCCCGCTGGTTTTTTTTGGTGGGCAGAGCCCACCCTACAAGGTTTCTTTTTTCCAAGGTAACGTGGGAGCAAGGTCTATGTTCAAAGGTGCCGAGTCCCTCCCCCCTTTGGTTTTCTTTGTCTTGGTTTCTTTTTTCCAAGGTAACGTGGGAGCAAGGTCTATGTTCAAAGGTGCCGAGTCCCTTCCCCCTTTGGTTTTCTTTGTCTTACTTTCTTTTTTCCAAAAGAAAGTAAG
>JBHHUW010000009.1:0-30940 GCA_046753945.1 Thermodesulfobacteriota bacterium | reverse complement strand
AGCAGAGGACTGAAAATCCTCGTGTCGGCGGTTCGATTCCGTCCCTGGGCACCACGTTATCAAGGGGTTACGGCATTTGTCGTAGCCCTTTTACACTCTCAATCGAATTTTCATGACAGCTTAAATAACAGCCCGCACGGGCACCGGCCCTGGATGCAGCAAGGCGGTGAGAACGCTACAGATAATTAACGGGCAAAATTCACCCCAGAGCTTACGCAATAGAGATACAGGTTTTTTGAGACCTCTTGACAAAAGAGATTACTGCGGGGGACCCTGCTCAAAATTGTATTGACTCAATTAAGGAACTACTCTACAATTTAACGTCATCGTAGCAGTTTTTGCTGTCAGCAAAAACAACTGATTAATTTGAGAGACTAATACACATAAGGATTGGAGGATAAATGGAGATTCGTGATTTTGTAGATTATGGGGTGCCCGTGGCAAGGCGTTCTGATTCGGTATATTCCGTGGTTGTGAAGATGATCAGCAGAGACTACGGGACCATACCCGTAGTGGAAGATGATGATAAGCTTGTCGGGGTGGTAACGCTGAGAGATGTGATGCTGCCTATGTACCCTAACTACGGAGACTATATCCATGACACTGTGGCGGGCCGTGACTTCGTGCTCATGGAGGAAGGGTATCAGGATGTCATGAAGATGACGGCTGAGAAGATAATGACCCCTAATCCCATGACCGTTGCTCCGGATTCTCCCCTGCTCAAGGCCGCCTCATACATGGGGCTTAAGAACCTTCGGCGTATTCCGGTGGTAGAGGATGGCAAGTATGTGGGCATCGTTGGCATCGCAGATGTCAACAAGGCCTTGTTCTTTAATCTGCACAAGTAGCTGTCATGTAAAGTCGGTAGATTTTTTCATAAACCTGCTCTACGGAGAATGTTCAAATTTGTGCTAAAGTTCGATAAGGCGGTGCGATCCTCTGGAGACGAGAGAGACTCATCGTTCCACGCTTTGATCCGAACCTGGGCGCTACTTTATTAAAGGGGTTACGGCTTCTCTCTTAGCCCTTTTTGTATTGAAAGGCATTATCGTAACCAATTATAGGCCTTTGGACAGGCTAAAAGCCCCTCTCACCTCGCCAAGAGAATAACCCGTTGCCCTGTCATCAGGGTAAATCTCCCTAAGCATCTCGCCCACCTCTGGGGCCAATGACTTTCCGTGGCACTTAAGACAGAGCGGCTGAACACCCTGCGCCTTCATGAACCTGAAGCGGCCTTCCACCACTTCCCCGTAGGCCATCTTCGCGGGGTCTTCACCCTCGCGTTGACGTTCATCAAAACTCTGAAGCACTTTTTTCTCCCAGGCGTCAGGCATGGCAGTCCCGGAGTTACGGGGTCTCAGGCTTACACGTTTTATATCCCAGCCCCTTTCCCTGCCAAGCTCCGAGGCAATCTCCGGGGCCAGGACCGAACAGACACTGATTGCCTTTACAGGGCCGCCTGAGGACATGGCCTTTTGCATCTCAGGCTTTACCATGGCACCGAATTTTTTTACTATGCTCATGGCCTCGTCCGTCATTGCCCCTTCTTTGTGATTACCGGCCTTTTCGCCATAAAAATGTTCAACAATAGGGGCCCTGTATCCTCTGTGGCACTTTACGCAGCCGCCAAGCAGGTCGCCGTAGGCCTTGATTACACCCTCGTAGTCCTTTTTCTTCGCGGCCTGGGCCAGTCTCAGGGCCGTACTGTGAACCTCCATATCTGTCTCTCTAAAAGCATTGGCCTCTTCACCGAGAAAAGAGAGAATCCTCTTTCTTTCCTCCATGGGAGGTTTCTCGTGGTCTGCAATCTCTCTGGCCTTCGAGGCGATTGCCTCAAAATCACCAAGGTTTATGGACCGCACTATGGTCTCCATACCAGCCTCAAGTTTAAGCATTATCCCTCTCAGCCTAAGCTCGGCCTGGGCCTCACAGGTTAACGTAAGCAAGATAACAATGAGAGTAGATAAAAAAACAATTTTTTTCATTTCAAACCTCCAGTGGATTAAGTGTGCCAGTGTATTTTTTTTAATCCTAAGGCAGTAGACTCCCTGCCTTAGAAACTATACCTAACCCTCATGTAGATATTATCATTGCGAGTAAAAGAGCCAAAATCAGTAAACTCGTCCCTGCCCATAAAAATATTGGCCCCCGTGGTTACCTTAAGATTGTCGCTCACCTTGTAACCCAGCGATGGCCGCAGATAGGCGTCCATGTCCGAGGGGCTGAAGAAGACGAATATACCCGCATTAATGGTCTGGGCCCAGAAAAGTTTTGTAAACCTCAGGGTAAGTAGGTGCCTGAACTCGTCCCTCACCGGTTCTCCAGGCGCGAGCGCCTCACGGTACGAGGCGTTATGAAGCATCTGCCCCGCAAGATACTGCAGTCCAATGCTCCTGTCCCCGCCGAGGTCCCGCGTGTACCCAAGAAGGTATTTTATAGATGAATTTTGCACAACCGGGTCACTGCCGCTCCTGTCCTCCCTTGAGTCATAGTACCCGGCCTCAAAGCTGCCTATGCCGCCGAGCAGCGGGCCCCGGAGGCTCAGGCCGTATACGCTGAGGCGGGGATAAAAGAACTCCCTCTTTGTAGCGTCCAGTATGCCCCGCGGCTCCTTGAAAAAACCCCTGAAAAAGTACAGTGCAACCTCATACCGCCTGAGGGTCCTGTAGGCCCTCAGGGCAAGCTCCATGTTCTCAGGCTTCTCGTCAGGCTCGATAAACTCCCTCCCCGCCTCATCTCCCACGAGGGCACCGCTCAGGCCGTCAAAAAAAGAAAGCCTATCTCCAGTTACGCTGTTATTGGGCTCCAAGAAGGGTATGGCCACAATGTCCATGGAGAGCGCCTCAAAGAATAACGATACTCTCATGGCATCGCTTGGCACCTTCAGGTATTCATTATCGCGCCCGATGAAAAATGACACATAGTCTTTTGGAAAAAGATCATTAACAAATAAGAGGTCCCCGGTACCCCAGGTGAGTATTTGTCTTCCAAGCTTAACGTCCATGATATCAAGGGGAGTAAATGCCAGGGCCGCCTCGCGCACCTTGAGCCTCAGCCGGTCTTCAAAACCGTCGGCTACAAGCTCGGCCTTGAGGCCAAGTTCGGGGGACCACTCTTCCATGAGAGGAGGCGAGTACAGGCCCTTCAGCTGAAGACGGCCCTCAAGGAGGTTAAATGAATCCTTCCTTGTAATGTCCTCTTGCGTGCGGTATGCGTAGGCCCCTTCAACAAAACCTTCAATTGCCGAGGCATGCGCAAGGCCCGGAAAGACCACACCAATACCGCATAGCAGGGCCGCAACGACAATAAAGACTCTTGCAGAAGTGGCTCTATTTTGCACTTTCATTGCAGCCTATCTCTTAACCTCTTTTGGCGGTTTCCTTAAGTAACGTTCCCTGAAAATCCTATCCTTGATACCCACGTTGTAGGCTACGTCTCGAAACTCGATTGTTGTCTTAAGCCCCTTCTGATGGTCCTCGGCCGTGGCCCTCAGCACCGTGGGGATGTTCTCAACAAGGCCCGTCTTCTCTACCGTTATGGTACGGTAGAGTTTTCCCCCCCACTTGTCATAGTACTCGCCCTTTACGGGTAGAAATGTCTTCTTCTCGATACGGGCGATATAATAGGAGAACTCCACTTCCCCTGCATCCCTTGGGGTGTTCTTTATTACATAGACGGCCCTGCCGTTAAAATCCTCTTCGCCCACAAGCTCGTGGCTGTCGTCGGAGATACGTCTTCCCGATACGTCCTCGTATGTAAAGACGCCGCCTGCAAAGCTGGACCTCTTGTCACTACTCGCTATCCTCCTCACAAGGTCACTTGCAGGAATGTAGAGCCACCTGTCATCATCGCCCTTGACCTGTTTCCAGACCATGAAGACCATGCCGCTTACATCAGAGGGTTTTCTAAAGTAAACGTAGAAATTCTGCCTTCCGCCGTCCTTTACGTCTTTTCTAAGAAGTGTCATCTCCCGAAGGCGCACCCTGCCGCGCCTGTCCGTAATCGTCATGGTAAGCTCTGCCCGGCCGTCATCGCCGGCGTAGTAATAGGCGAGGTGCGAGCGCTCCACTATCTCGTCGGCTGTAAGGGCATGAGAGATGGCCGGACTTAAGAGGAACATGAGTGCAACTAAAAAAATCTTTATCATTTTTAAGCTCCTTGAGGTTCAGGTCTTTAGTCTTTTTTTAAGAGCCGCCATTATTGCCGGCAGCACCAGCAGTGTTACCGCGCCGCTTATGGCCATTATGGCAGCCATGAAAAAACCCACTGTCTTGTAGGGCATAAGCGGGGCAAAGAGAAGAGGGGTAAAACCCAGGGCAATAACCACGGCGTTGCGGATGATGGCCCGCACGGGCTCATCAAAGAGGGCATCAATGGTCTCTGTCCAATTCTGCTTTTTATGAAATATCTGCCGCGCACGCTGAACAAGGTGTATGGCAAAGTCCACTGAGAGCCCCAGGGTAAGGGCGGAGAGCACGGCTGTGGGCATGTCGTAGCTCTTGCCTGTCCAGCCCACGAGGCCGTATATGAATGCTATGGTCACGGTAAGGGGCACCATGGAGATAAGGCCCCAGAGCACGGACCTGAAGAGTATGACCATGATTAAGAGGACCATAACAAAGCTTCCAAGAAGGGCGCTCAGCATGCCGGCCACCATCTTGTCCTGCCAGACCACGTTTATATAAGTAAGTCCCGCCCACTCTGCCTTCATACCCTCTGGCAAAGGGTTACCGGCCATAAAGTCCTCGGCGCTCCTTATTACCTCTTTCATATCAAGATTATCGCCACGCTTCAGGTGCACCCAGAGGGCCGCTTTTTTATACTCCGGGTCCACGAGGTGGTAGAGGTCCTCGGGGTCGCCGCTCATCTCGTATAGGAAGAGGTGCTGGGCAACGGCCCTTGCGGTACCGGGAATAGTATCCGAGCCTTTCTCTCTACCGCGAAGCTCAAAACCTATTTTTTTCACCACGTCCACGATGGAGGTAGTCTTGCCCACCACCCCAAGCGAGCCGAGGTGTCTCTGAAGTTTTTCTATATAGGCCATGGTCTCAGGTCTCTTCACCAAGCCTCTTGTCTCGCCTTCAAGGACAAGGTAGGCCATGTAGGTGCCGCCAAAGTGTTTGTTAAGGACCTTATCGGCAACTCGTATCTTGTGGTCTTTATTAAACCAGTAGACAGGGTTGTCGTTTACTACCAAGGTGCTTATGCCGTAGGCCGAGAAGGCGAGTATAAAGAAGGTGAGAAGAAGCACCCAGGGGCTTCGCTTTGTGCTGAGATGACCCAGGGCTTCCTGAACCCTCACCATCCTGTCCGGGGTCCTGGCCCCCGCAGCGAGCCCGGTAATGAACCTCTTGGGCATAAGCATGGTTACGGCAGGTATAAGGGTGAGGGTGAGGAACCAGGCCAGCATGATGCCAAAGGCCACGAATAGGCCGAATACCCGGACGGGCGGTATGGGTGTGAGGGCAAGTGAGGCAAAGCCCACTGTGGAGGTAATGGAAGTATAGAGCATGGGAGTCATGAGCTTCTCATAGACATTGATAAAGGTCTCCTTCCTGCCCGCGTTGCTTTGGAACTCGTCGAAGAACTCGCTCAGTATGTGGATGCTGTCCACCACGGAGATGGGCATGAGGAAGATGGGTATCATGGAGCTCATGATATGGACCTTGTAGCCCGCGCCTATGAGGAGCCCCATAGTCCATATGATGCAGATCATGGCCACTATCATGGGCGAGATAATAAGGGAGAACCGTCTGAAAAAGAAAAACATGAGAATGAATATTATAAGGCCGGCAAGGGGAGCCGAGAGGGCCATCTGCCGGAACATCTCCACACCAAAAGTGTCCTCAGCTACGGGCAGCCCTGTAATGTGGTACTCTTCTGCGCCGCCATGCTCCTCTATGATTTTCTCTATCTCCGTTGCAATGCGGTAGCTCTCGTGCTTTTGCTTGATGGGCACGTTTATGGCAATGGCCTTGCCGTCGCCGGAGACGAGCATGTCTTTCAGGATGGGGTTGGCCAGCGCCGCCTCCCTTATGGCATGAGCTTCGGCGCTATCCTTCAGAGCCCCCTTCATGAGGGGCTCTATGGTGAGCAGACCGCCGCGGCCCTCGATATCATCGGTAGTGGTGGGGCTTATGAGGTCATAGGCTATGACGCCGTCTATACGGGATATCTCTTCTGTTATGGCGGCAACGCGGTTAAGGGTGGCAAGGGTAAAGACCCCCTCAGGCGAGGTGTTGTCCACAACCCCGACTACTATGCTGTCATGGAGGGCGAAGTCGTCCTTGAACTCCCGGTGCGCCACGCGGGCGGGCTCATCAGCATAGAGCATGTTCTCGGGGTCCGTATCAATCATAATTTTTGGAAACTGAAGAAGGAAGACGGCCGTGATAATGGCGTAGATAATCACCACTGTCTTCGGGTGATTGAGCGATTTTTCAACTATCTTGTGAAGTATCATCGCGGGACCTCGGATAAAAGAGAATGGGCCTCCTGCTCATGAGCAGGAGGCCGTAAAGACTGATATATAATCAAGGGCGAATTGGTTCAGCAGGTTTCGCTGTGCTCATGTGTGGCAGAGCACTCCCTGCCGAGGACCCGCTCCAGTATGGTCTTCATAAGGCACCAGTTGGTGAACCCGGACTGCAGGAGGTTCAGACCCACAAAGGCCGTAAAGAGAAGCCAGTACTCCGAATGAACCCTTGAGAGGACAAGGCTTATAAGTACAAATACACCGGCAATGAGCCTCAGATATTTTTCTACTCTCATTATAATTACCTCAAAAAAAAATTAAGTAAAAATACAAAACACCGGGAAACAAGAAGTATTATCCCTCCTTTAGACCCTTTTCAAACCTGTCCATGAGTTTTTGTTTTTCCGAGAGCTGCTCCATGAGGACCTCCCGCATGAGCCTGCAGGCCTCCACTATCTTGGGGCTGGCGATGGAGTAGAAGATGTTCACCCTCTCGCGCCTGGACCTCACCATATCGGCGTTCTTCAGTACCGCGAGGTGCTGGGAGATATTGGCCTTTGCCAGCCCCGTTGTCTCCACCAGCTCCGTAACACTCCTCTCGCCCTCCTTCAAGGCATAGATTATCTCCATCCTCACGGGGCTTGCCATGGTCTTGCAGACCGCTGCCTGCATCTTGAAAAGCTCTTTCATCTTCCCTCCTTTACCGGCGTTGAAGCACTGCCTCTCACTTAGCATGAAGATATCTTGACTATATAGTTGCATGGTTTCTAAACTATGTCAAGGAGAAATTGCCCATGAGGCTGGAGAGGGGAAAAATCTTTGCAAGTCTTCTTCAAAATCCGTAAAAGAGGGGCTGCTACCGGAGAAGATAGAGCGGTTCGTCATGCATGAAGCCCCTTGATCAATTACGTCTTGGTGCGAACGACTTGCGAAGAGCATTTCGTGAGGCATTGCTGGATGTGGAACTGTAAAAAAAGTTATGGGTATTTGTGATTAGAGGATGGATGTAGTATCTTTATGATGTATTCTTAAGCATCCATGAGAGGCGTTATGTCTTAATCTGTACAAACCTGACGTGCGGTCTTTCTCCGGGGCCGGGGCCTTCAATACCTCTTAGGCTCATAGACGGGTGATTATGTGGATACTTGGAAAATCAGAGAGAGACCTTTTCCGCAGGAAACTCGAGGAGGCGTATCGTTTTTTTGATGTTACAAAAGAGGCGCTGCCGCCAAAGCAGTATTTTTTTCCTCCCCTTGAGACTACCTTTACCTTCTCCATTAAAGACTCTGCCGCGAGTACGCCCGCTGCGCCCCAAAAATTCGCGCTCTGGGGCCTACGGCTTCGCGACCTTGAGGCCATAACCCACCTTGATGAGATAATGACCGCGCCGGAGCCTGATTATTATTACTTCAGGCGTAGAAAAAAGGCCCTTCTCATAGGTGTAATAGAGAAGCGCCTCGATATGCCGCCGGGCGGAGACATAATCATCTCATCCTATAGAGAGGGAATTTTTCTTATAGAGGCCCTTACCGCCTTAGGTCAAGGAGTGATTAAAAAATATGCCGGTGCCTTGCGGCCCTTCAAGGAAGAACGCCGCAGGCCCCATCCATCGTGTTTGTTCTGTGATACCTGTGAAGAAGGCAGGATGCCTTCTTTGAGGAGGCTGCTCATGGACGCGGAGCGGCTGAAAGACGCCGTAAAGTGGTCCTGGAAAGGCCTGCCCCGGCTCTGGGAGAGGCTGGGAAATACGTGCCTTGGCTGCGGCATCTGCACATACGTCTGCCCATACTGCCATTGTTTTTCCATGGAAGACAGCGTGGACCTCTCTGGAGAAAAGGCCCGGAGACGCCGCTGCTGGGATGCCTGCACACTGCCCGGTTTCGCGGCCG
The DNA here is from genome assembly GCA_046753945.1 of Thermodesulfobacteriota bacterium. Lineage (GTDB taxonomy): Bacteria > Desulfobacterota > GWC2-55-46 > GWC2-55-46 > JADFVP01 > JAJRZX01. Next base: position 22,576 of record JBHHUW010000009.1, on the reverse strand, counting down.
TTGCAGGGGGACATTCATTTCACCCGTCACAGAAGGAGCGGTACTATAACTGGTTCTATCACAAGTTCGTAAGGGGCTACCTTGAGTTCGGAAAGTCGCAGTGCGTGGCCTGCGGCAGGTGCGAGGAACAATGCCCGGCCCGCATCGACATAGAAGAGGTGCTTATGGAGATAACCTCAGGGTATGAAAAAGAGAAGCGTTGAGGGGCAGACCATGAAGAATATATACAGGCCCCTGGCCGCCCAGGTCGCAGGGGTAGAGAGAGAGTCGCCTGATGTAAAACTATTTCGCCTGAAGAGGGCCGACGGAAGGCCCTTTGCGGCCCATGGAGGCGGACTCTGCTTTATACCGGGCCAGTTCCTCCTTGCCGGGCTCTGGGGCTATGGCGAGGCCCCTTTCGGGATTTCCTCTGACCCCTATGACCCCTCTTGCATGGAGATTATAGTTAGAGAGGCCGGGCAGGTCACAGGGGCCATGCACACCCTCAAAAAGGGGGAGCAGATCACCCTGAGAGGGCCTTACGGCAACGGCTATCCGCTAAAATTTTTCTCTGGTCTGGACGTGCTCCTCATAACAGGCGGCTACGGCATACCGCCCATAGCCTCGCTTATAAGGTACATCATAAAGAACCGAGGGGCCTTTGGCCGCGTCCACCTCGTGTACGGCGCAAGGACCGAGGCTGACCTGCTCCTTAAAGATGAGATTGAAAAATGGCGCGATTCCATTGAGGTTACCCTCACCGTGGATAACCCTGGCAAGGGTTGGAAGCACAGAAAGGGCCGCGTCTCTGAATGCCTTGATACCTTGAAGGTGGACCCCTTTAATACGGTTGCGGCCATGTGCGGCCCCGGCCCCATGGTAGACTCAATAGAGCGCCTCGTAAACCCCATGGGCATCTCCGACAGGAGGATCTTTGTGAGCATGGAGAGGAAGATGCAGTGCGGAGTGGGAAGGTGCCAGCACTGCGTAACAGGCGAGAAGTACGTCTGCAGAGAGGGCCCTGTATTCAACCTTGACGAGATAGACAGGAACTGGGACTAAGGCGCGATGAAGATAAGTAAGCCGAGAATTGCCATATACGACTTTACGGACTGCGAGGGCTGTGAGGTGCGGTTATGCTCGCTGAAAGAGAGGCTCCTTGACCTTGAGAGACGCTTTGAAATAGTAAACTGGCGTCTCGGCCAGGAGGCATGCGAGGACGGCCCCTATGATGCGGTCTTTATCGAGGGCACCCCTGTAACCCGTGATGAGATAGCGCTCCTTACTGAACTTCGTGGAAAATCCGCTCTGCTTTTAACGCTTGGGGCCTGCGCCTCCATAGCCGGGGTGCCGGGCATAATGGCGAAGAGCGAGCGCGCAAAGTGGTACAAAAAGATATACGGGCCGGACTACAAACCCGTGGGCGTAGACGCCCTCCCTGTCTCGGCCTATGTCCACGTTGACTACCTCATACACGGCTGTCCCGTAGACGAGGATGAACTGAGGCGCGTATTTGAAGAACTGGCCTCAGGTAAAAAACCCCTCTACCGGGGATACTCTGTCTGCTTTGACTGCAAGAAGGCGGGAAACGAGTGCAGGCTCCTCAACGAAAAAATATGTTTCGGCCCCATAACGCAGGGTGGCTGCAAGGCCGTCTGCATCTCGGGCGGCTCTGCCTGCTACGGCTGTTTCGGATACCGCGAGGACGGCAATATCGAGGGGCTTGTAAAGATACTCCGCGGCTTTGCCACGCCATCTGATATAAGGAGGCATCTCAGCATGTTTTTTAATAGTGTTCCAGAGTATAAAGAGGCCTTTGAAAAGGCCCTTAAGAAAAGAACAGGAAGGAGAACCGGGCCATGACCCGCAAAAAGAACCTTGTTTTGGAGCGCGCCCGCTCCTATGTCACCAAGATAGAAGGCCACGGGTCCCTGGAGGCGGATTTCAAGAAAGGCAGCGTAAAACTCCATGCCCACGAGGGGGAACGGCTCTTTGAGGGCATACTCGTCGGCAGGACCCTTGAGGAGATGCAGTGGATTACGCCCCGTATCTGCGGGGTCTGCCCCATTGCCCATAACCTCGCCTCCCTCAAAGCGGCGGAAAACGCCCTTGGCATAAAGGTCTCAAAGACTACAAGGCGGCTCCGCCGTCTTATGCAGGTAGCGCAGAACGTGCAGAGCCATGTGCTGCACGCTGTCTTTCTGGCGCTCCCCGATTACATAGGCATTGACAGGATTACGGAGCTTTACGCCGTGGACCCCGAGACATTTACCCTTGCCATATCCCTGAAGGACACAGGCGACGAGATAGCGCGCGTTATCGCCGGAAGGAGCGTTCACCCTACAAGGAGCACGGTGGGAGGTTTCCACAGGCTGCCCGCCGCGGACGAGCTCAAGGGCCTGCGTAGAATTATAAAAAAGAGTATTCCCGGCGCAAAAAAACTCGCAGGGTTTTTCTCAACCCTTGAGTACCCAGGGCTCTCAGTTGACCTTGAGCACCTCGCGCAAGTTGGCAGTGAGGTCGTCTCCAGCAAGGGCAGGAGTTTTGGAGTAACGGAGTACAAGGAATTCATCACTGAAGAGGTGCGCTCTTACTCCACGGCCAAGTTCGGCTCATTAAAGGGCGGGCCCGTTATGGTTGGTGCGCTGGCGCGGCTGTATTTCAGGGCCTCTGAGGAGGGTGCAACTGACCCGCTCTTAAAAAAGATAGACTTCAACAACCCCTTTTATAATAATCCGGCCCAGGCCATTGAGGTCTATCTGGAGCTTGAAGATGGGGTGAGAATTATTGACGAACTGCTAAGTGATGGTATGGATTCATCTGTGGCCGCGCCCGCAACGAACCCGCCTCTAAAGGGAATAGGCGCCGTAGAGGCCCCAAGGGGCGGGCTTTACAACGAGGTCCATATAAAAAAAGACGGCCAAATCAAATACGCCAACATTGTCACGCCTACGGTGCAGAACCTTACTACCATGGAATATACGGCAGAGGCCCTTCTAAAGGCGCGGCGCGGAGAACCCCGAAAAGACCTCTGCCGCCTTCTGGAAATGCTTGTGCGCGCCTTTGACCCCTGCATAACCTGCTCCACTCATTAAAAGAAGAGGTCCCTGAGACCGGCCTCTATCTTCTTAAGGCGTCTCTCTGTCTCTTCTCTAAGCACGGCGTCTTCAATCTTCTCAATAGAACTTTTAAGCACAGGGAGCCCTGCCCTTACAACGTCCTCGGGCGCGTAGTCCTCAAGGTACTCCTTGAAGGTAAGTATGGCGTTTGGTGCGCAGAGGTCCTTGATATCTCCGGGCCGGGCAAGGGCCATAAAGGCGCTGCCCGTACGCCCCCGGCGGTAGCAGGCCGTGCAGAAACTTGGCAGGAGTTTCTCGCTGAGCGCGTCCTTTAAGAACCTGTCAACAGTCCTCGCGTCGCTTAGGCTGAACTGCTCTGTAAGGGGGGAAGCTCCTTTATTATACCCGCCAGGGGTTGCCGCGGAGCCGGAGCTTGCCTGCGTTATCCCGGCCCTGAAGGCCGCGGCGCGAAGCCCGGGCGGCTCGCGAGTTGAGAGTATGAGACCTGTATATGGCACGGCGAGCCTCAGAACTGCGATAATCTTCAGCAGCTCCGCATCACTAACGGCATAAGTGGTCTTAAGCTCCACCGTAGGCGCGGGCCGAAGGCGCGGAACCGATATGGTATGGGGGCCCACGCCGTATTTTTTTTCAAGGTAACGGGCGTGGCTTAAGAGTCCAAGGACCTCGTAGCGGTAATCAAATAACCCGAAGAGAACGCCGAGCCCCACGTCATCGATACCGGCGGTAAAGGCAAGGTCATGGGCATGGAGCTGCCTTGCGTAATCGGCCTTTGGCCCGCTGTGGAGCGCGGCGTAGGTCTCTCTGTGATAGGTCTCCTGAAATAACTGGTATGTGCCGATACCGGTCTCCTTTAGCCTCCTGAAACCCGGCAGGGAAGGCGGTGCCATGTTTACGTTTACGCGGCGTATCCCGCTGTTACCGCTCTTTGTCTTGTAGATGGCGGATATGGCCTCAATAACGTAATCCATGGTATTGCGCGCGGGGTCCTCTCCGCACTCAACAAGGAGACGCTTGTGCCCCATCTCTATAAGGGCCTTTACCTCAGCGGTAATCCCGGACGGTGTAAGCCTTTTTCTCGGCGAAGTGTTCCTGCTGTGAAAGCCGCAGTACTCGCAGTCGTTGACGCAGTAGTTTGAGATATAAAGAGGCGCGAAGAGGACGAGGCGCTCGCCGTATATCTCTTTCTTAAGCTCTCCCGCGGCGGCGAGGATAGAGGCGAGGCCCTCCTCATCTGAGATGGAGAGAAGGAGGGCTGCCTCCGCAAGGGTGAGCCCCTCTTTTTGACGGGCCTTTTCCAGGACGCCTTGAAGATTAGCAACTTTTGATAGACCACTCAGTACGGCCCATATTTCCTCTTTGTCGATTATCTCTCCTGCCTTTTCCATCTAATCCTCTGTCCCTGCAGGTGCAGTGGAAAATTTTCCAAGCATATTCTCTTCGAGCATCTCGAAACTCTCCTTGTACTTGAAGAGCCCGTACTTTACGAAGAGGTCCTCATCATCAATGGTTTTTCCGGGGTATATGGCATATTGTTTCCTGTACCTCTCCGGGGTGAGGTTTATCATAAGGGAGTTGGCCCCGCAGGAAAGCGCCCTCTTCCGTGCGCTCTCGCCAACGATGGTCTCATAGGCCGTGACAACCGGAAGACGCGCGCTCTTCATCACAAGGCGGGTTACGGCCATTACCTTGAGGTGCAGTTCAGGGTCTCCCGGGGGGCAAGAGGCAAGGGGCGTTGAGGGCGAGGGCACGAAGGGTCCCGTGGAGACCATGTTGGCCCATTTTTTTGTAATGAGGATATCATCGGCAATATCATCGAGGGTTTGCCCCGGAAGACCTGTTAGTGAACCCGTGGCAATGTAGTAACCGAGGTCTTTAAAGAAGGCGAGGTGCTCAAAACGGTTCTTAAAATTTTTTGCGGCGCCGGGGTTCTCAGCGTGAGTATTAAACCCCTTCTGATGGCAGGGGTCCTTGGAGTCATGGGGGGAAAAAATTTCCCCGGGATGGAGCCTCTTGAAGAGGTCTTTATTGGATGTCTCGAAACGGAAGAGCACGCCGGAGGCCCCGGCTTCTTTTAATAGTTTATATGACCCGTAACCACGCTCGCCTGTGCTTATAAAGATAAAGACCCTTGCCTCTGCCTTTATTCTCCTGATGATCTCGGCGAGTTTATTGTCGGTGAAGAAAGGGTCTTCGCCGGATTGGAGCACAAGGAGTTTGTATCCCTTCTCCTCTACGGCACGTAGCGCTGACTCCACTATCTCATGGGGGCTCATACGGTAGCGTTTAAGGCCGTGATTCCCGGCCCTCAGGCCGCAGTAAAGGCAGTCTCTGGCGCAGAAGCTCGAAAACTCTATTACCCCGTGAATACAGATAAAATCCTTTAAGTAGGCCCTTTTTATTGTCTCGGCCTCCTTGAACAGGGCCTCCTTCTCATCTCCCCCGCACCCCAGTAGATATACGATGTCTTTTTTTTCAAAGACTCCTTGATGAAGGTTCTCCACTGCCTCTCGAAAACGCGCCCCCAGGTTCGCGGTATTAACAGGGCTGCCACCTTCAAGGAGGTCTATTATCTCAGCCGCGTCTTCAGGGGAAATCTTTCTTATGGCAAGATTATTTATATGAAGGATCCAGTCGCCTACTCGGAGATCCGGCAAAAAAGGCGCCTCTACCTCTATACTCCTGCCCTCTCCGTCAAGGACGGTTACTCTGTCATTATTAGCGGCTGTGACTTCGGCGGGTATGGTAAGGCACATGGAAAAAACTCTCTCTTAAGAAAATCCTGAATTATTCAGAGACGAAAAAGAAAGACGAAAAAAATTGGGAACTGCTTTGTCTTGCATCTTTAAAAACTGTAAGTTGTTTATGGGGGCGGCGCCTCCATGGGCCGCAGCAAGCTCCGGATAAATCAGACCTTCCTTACTGAAGGGCCCATGACTCGGTGAGGGCGATAATTTTCAGGGCCTCGTCCTCGGGAACCTTGTGAACTGCCAGCTCTCCGTGAACAAAGATATAGTCTCCGGCCTTGAGGCCTTTGGACCCAAGGAGCGCGGCATAGACCCGCATCTGGTGGCCGTGCCCGTCGTCCACTTCAACCCAGTCTCCGTGATATTTAAGGACCTGTACCGGTCTTGCGAGACACATGTTTTGTTCCCTCCTTCTTCAGTTGTATTAATTATAGACAAAGAAGAGGGAATTTACAGGTTTTTTTGTCTGTAAAAAGAGAGTAGAATACTACTAATAGATTAATTTAACAAAAGAGGCCAAGACTATGACTGAGACGCAGGTCAGCGAGTTGCTTCTTACCCTCGCTTTGCTCTTCGGTCTTGCCTACCTTGCGGCGGGCCTACTCTCGCGGTTTCGGATTCCGGGTATCCTGGGCGCGCTTTTTGTGGCTATGACCGCACACTATACGCCTCTGGGGGAGCGCCTCCTTGCCGCCCCCCTTCATGAGCCCTTCAGCTTCCTCGCTGAGCTCGGGGTACTCTTCCTTCTCTTTTATATAGGGCTTCAGATAGACTTGAAGGAGATGCGGAAGATGAGCGGGGATATCCTGTGGTGTACGGTCCTGAATACGTCAGTGCCCTTTCTGCTCGGCACGGCGGTTATGTTGTGGCTCGGTTACGGCTGGCTCCTTGCTGTTGTAATCGGCCTCACACGCATGCCCACGGCAGAGGCCGTGATAGTGCCCATACTCGACGAGTTCCAGCTTATACGCACGCGCGTAGGGGCCTTTATTATAGGCGCCGGCACACTGGACGATGTAATCGAGGTCTTTCTCGTTGCAGTGGTCTCCGTCTGGATTGGGAATAAGGCCGGAGGCATAGGCGGACTTACGGGCGAGGTTTTGGGCGTAGGCCTCGGCCTGCTGGTTTTTATCATCATCGCCTGGGTCTGCAGGCGATGGCTCCTTCTGCCCCTTGGCCAATGGCTTCCCCGGCGGCCCCGAAACCTTCTTTTCCTCTCCATCGTAGTACTCTTCGGTTTCGGTGGTTTATCACAGTACACCGGTCTCGGCATGGTGGTGGGGGCCATAACCGCCGGTATCCTCATGCGGCCCGTCTTCGACTCCGCGGGAGACACGGGCGAGGAGACGACACAGGTAATACAATCCCTGAGCTATGGTTTTTTTGGTCTGGTGTTCTTCTTCTGGGTGGGGCTTAACGCGGACCTCGTGGGCATAGCCAATGCCCCTGCATTGGCTATCTTGCTCTATCTTGCAGGAACCATCGGCAAACTTGGGGGCGTATTTCTCATGGTCCCGATGAAAAAGATAACTGTGCGCGAGGCATGGACTATAGGCGTGGGACTTGACGCGCGTCTTACCACCGAAATAATTGTCGCCAAGTTACTGCTCGAAGCCGGGCTAATCGACGTTCAACTCTTTACTGCTCTCGTAGGGGCCGCCTCCTTTACCGCAGTAACCGTACCATTGCTGTTTACTCTGATACTGCGTTGGTGGGGTGAGGAGTTAAGGACGCCGGAGAACACTCTGAGACAAAAGGGAGGTAAAGATGTCCCATAAGAAAAGACCGGTTCTTCTCTGCCTCGACCTTGAGGCAGGCTCTGAGGAGCTAACCCGACAAGGCGCACGGTACGCAAAGCACCTCGGCGGGCCGCTGCACGTGCTCTACGTCATGCCAAACTCAAGTACCGAAGAAGAAGGGGCCGCCCTCGCGAGACTGAAACTCCTCACAGAAAGCACTGAGGCGAATACCTTCGCCGTAAGACGCGGCCCAGCCGAGGACCAGATAGTAGAGTACATCAGTGAACATGCCGTGGAGATAGTGATACTGGGGCACAGGCACAAGGAGAAGAGAGAACGGGTATATGTGGGGAGCACGGTGAAGACCGTCATCTCGCTGGCGCCGGGCCCCGTACTTGTTGTTCCCATAGACAGCGAAGGTTAAGTTGTTATGAATAAGGTCGTCCATTCCAATACCGGGCCAGAGGCCGGTGCCTGGCATGCCCTTGACGTAAAGTCCCTCAGTGAAAAATTAGGGTCTGACCCCATTAAGGGCCTTGACGAAGAGGAGGCCCGCGGCCGCCTTGAGTCTTACGGCCCCAACGCCCTCAAGGCGGCCGCGATGACGCCATGGTACGGGGTGCTCCTGCGCCAGTTCACCAACGTCCTCATTATCATACTCCTTCTCGCCGCTGCCATCTCCCTTGCCATAGGCGAGGTTGCCGACTCTATTACCATACTCGTAATCGTTGTGTTTAACGGCGTACTCGGTTTTGTTCAGGAGTGGAAGGCCGAGCGCGCCATGGAGGCCTTGCAGAAGATGCTCTCGCCCCGTTGCCGCGTGGTGCGCGGCGGCAGGGAGCGTGAGATAGAGGCCGCCGAGGTCGTGCCCGGTGATGTGGCTGTCCTTGAGATAGGCTATCGTGTGCCGGCGGACCTTCGCCTCATCGAGGTCTTGAATCTAAAGGTAGATGAGTCCTCCCTTACAGGGGAGTCGGAGTCGGTGGGTAAGGACATAAAGTCCGCGCCCCCTGAGGCGCCCCTTGCGGAGCGCCGCTCCATGGCATGGATGGGAACGGTGGTGACAAATGGCCGTGGGCTCGGCGTAGTTGTGGCAACGGGCATGGCCACGGAGTTCGGGCGCATAGCCCACCTTACCCAGAGCTTAGGTGAAGAGAGGACGCCCCTTCAGCGCAAACTCGCCGTGCTTGGAAGTCAGCTTGGTTTATTCTCCATCGCCATATCCGTGATTGTGGCCCTTAGCGGCTTTTTACTCGGTAAACCCCTTGTTGAGATGTTCCTCACAGGCGTCTCTCTGGCCGTGGCCGTTGTCCCGGAGGGCCTTCCTGCCGTGGTGACCATAACGCTCGCCCTTGGGGTGCGCGCCATGGTGCAAAAAAAGGCGCTACTTCGCCGTCTTCAGGGAGCCGAGACCCTTGGGGCCGCTACTGTCATATGCTCCGATAAGACAGGCACGCTTACGAGAAACGAGATGACCGTGCAGAGGGTCTGGCTCCCTGCTGGAGAGATGAGAGTTACGGGTATTGGTTATGATCCCGCCGGGCACTTCGAGGTTAATGGCGAGAAGATAGACTATGGAAAGCGAGGCGATTTGATTGCCCTCCTTCATGGGGGACTTATATGCAGCCATGCCCGTCTCAATAAGGACGAAGAGGGCTGGCATGCCCTTGGCGAGCCCACTGAGACGGCCCTTGTGGTGGCCGCCTTCAAGGCGCGGCTTTACCCGGAAGGCTCCGCCCAGAGGGTGAGCGAATTTTCCTTCAGCTCACTGCGCAAAAGAATGACGGTTATAGAACGCCGCGAGCAGGGTTTGACGGCATTTGTCAAAGGCGCGCCGGAGGTTATATTAAAGCGTTGCACCCGGATACTTGACGGCAATGAAGAAAGGGAGATGACAGCGGTAGAAAAAAAGGCAGCTACCGCGGCCTACGAGGCCATGGCCGGAGAAGGGCTGAGAACCCTTTCCATTGCGAGGCGCGTCCTTCCCGATGGCCTATCCCTTAACGAGGAGAGTGTTGAGAAAGGCCTCACACTTCTTGGCATAGTGGGCATAATCGACCCGCCAAGGGCAGAGGTTTCCGATGCCATAAAGACCGCCCGCAACGCCGGCATCCAGACTCTAATGATAACGGGAGACTCCCCGAAGACGGCCCTTGCCATTGCGAGGCGCATAGGGCTTCGGGCAGAGAGGGCCTATACGGGCTCGGATATAGACGCCATGGACGACGAGGCCCTCCGTAAAGCCCTCTCGGAAGAGGCCGTTTTCGCGCGTACCACGCCGGAGCACAAGATACGTATAGTTACGGTACTTCAGGGTGAAGGTAATATCGTGGGCATGACCGGCGACGGGGTAAATGATGCTCCGGCCCTCAAGAAGGCCGATATCGGCATTGCCATGGGTATACGGGGGACGGACGTGGCAAAAGGCGCCTCGGACATGATACTCACTGACGATAACTTCGCCTCCATAATAGGGGCCGTGGAAGAAGGCCGCCGCCAGTACGACAATATACAGAAGTTCGTCCGTTATCTCCTCTCTTCCAACACCGGAGAGGTGGCGGCCATATTCGTAAACATACTGCTCGGCGGGCCGCTCATACTCGTGCCCGTGCAGATCCTATGGATGAACCTCGTGACAGACGGCATGACTGCCGTTGCCCTGGGGCTGGAACCTGCGGAAAAGGGCCTTATGGACCGGCCGCCCCGGGCGGCGAGAGAGCCTGTCCTCGATAAAAAAGGGCTCTTCATGATACTGCTTCTCGGCGGATATATCGGGGCGGGCTGCCTATGGCTCTTTCACCATTACCTCGCCATTGGCCATGAGAACGCCGTTGGCACGGCCGAGACAGTGGCCTTTACGGGCATAATCCTCCTTGAGAAGATGAACGTCTTCAACTTCCGCGCCCTTCGCGAGCCCCTTCACATCATCGGTTTTTTCTCAAACCCCTGGATCATCGGGGCCTGGGTCGTGACAGTGGGTCTCCAGGTATGCGCCGTCTACGTACCCTTCCTGCAGAACGCTCTGCACACCGTGCCGCTGGGGCTCAAAGACTGGGGGCTCATGCTCCTCGTGGCTGCCCCGGTCCTGATATTATCGGAGGGTTATAAGTGGCGATGCAGGAAGGCTCTGCCATAGAGCGCGGCGTAGACCATCCTGGGACTTGTCGGCATCATGGACCCGCCAAGAGAAGAAGCCAGGGCAGCTATCGCGCAGTCTAAGAGCGCCGGCATACATCCTGTGATGATTACAGGGGACCATCCCATTACAGCAAGGGCTATCGCGCTCCGCCTCGGCCTTATGGATGAGAGCAAGATGGATGTAATGAGAGGCCGGGAGCTTGAGAAACTGCCTCTTGAGGACTTTGAGGAACGGATATCACATATAAGGAGCTATGCCAGGGTGGCTCCTGAGCAAAAACTCAAGATAGTCAAGGCCCTGCAGGACAAGGGTGAGTTCGTAGCCATGACAGGTGACGGGGTAAACGACGCCCCTGCCTTAAAAAGGGCGGATATCGGCATAGCCATGGGCATCACCGGTACGGACGTTACAAAAGAGGCGGCAGATATGATCCTCATTGACGATAACTTCGCCTCCATTGTCGCCGCTGTAAGAGAGGGCAGGAGGATATTTGACAACATCCGAAAGTTTATCAAATACACGATGACGAGCAACTCCGGCGAGATACTCACTATATTTCTCGCGCCATTCTTCGGCCTTCCCATACCGGTACTGCCCATTCACCTGCTCTGGATAAACCTCGTCACTGACGGGCTGCCCGGCCTCGCGCTTGCTGCAGAGCCGCAAGAGAAAGGGATCATGGAGAGACCGCCGCGCCACCCTTGCGAGAGCATCTTTGCACGTGGTCTCGGCTCTCATATCATCTGGGTGGGCCTGCTCATGGGAGGGGTTACCATATTTACAGAGGCCTGGTCCATAGGCACAGGCAATGGGCACTGGCAGACCATGGTCTTCACCGTCTTATGCCTCTCCCAGATGGGACATGTCTTTGCCATAAGGTCAGAGGAGCAATCCATCTTTACGACGGGCCTGCTCTCAAATAAACCTCTCCTCGGTGCCGTGCTCCTCACCTTTATGCTCCAGATGGCCACTATCTACGTACCCTTGCTCCAACCCATATTCAAGACCGAGGCCCTTACCTTCTTTGAACTTGTATTCACCCTTGCCATGTCATCAGTTGTCTTTATCGGTGTTGAGATAGAAAAAATGTTTAAGAGGAGGCCGCAAAGAACTGCCGGATAAAGGCAGTTACACGCTGCTGACCAGGCCCTTAAATCCCATTTATCCCCCCTTATCGCCCCAAAATTTCAAGAATACATAGCAGGCACTGGCACTGAATTTGCATATTTAGTCTTAGGCATAATTGTCTTTAAGGGCTTAATTTTTTGCCGGGAAGAACACAAAATATGCAGATAAAAAATAAAGAGGCCGGCAATGGCCGGGAGAGCGCAACCCCAGGGATTGGGATGCGCCGGAAGGGCGGATTAAGGCGAAGGCTGCTCTTATGGTTTCTCCTCATATCGCTGGTGCCGCTCACCATAGTGAGCTTCATAGGCTATTACTCGGCCAAGGACAGCCTCCGTGAGGCCGCCTACCCCTCTCTTTCCGCCAACGCGGAAGCAAAAGCCGCATTTATAGAGAACTGGTTCAAGTACCGCTTCATTGACCTTGAATCGCAGGCCACGAATACCATGAACGCCCGGTTTCTCGGTGAGCTTCACGAGGCCCAGAGGGTTAGCGGTCAAAGTCCCGAGAAGTTTGTGAGGAGCAAAACATGGCAGGCCATAGTTGAGAAGAGGGCCAGAGACCTCCAGACCTTCCGGAAGCTATACGGGTATTACGACGTCTTCCTCATTGATGCCGAAGGCAACATCCTCTTCACACTTACCAGAGAAGATGATCTTGGGACAAACTTATTTAACGGCCCTCTGGCCAATACGTCTTTCTCTGCCGCGGTGCGAAAGACACTTGGGACTGGACAAGAGGTTTTTTCGGACCTTGAGCGCTACCCGCCCTCTAATAACGCTATAGCCGGGTTCTTTACAGACATAATCCGGAACAAGGAGAATAAGAATATCGGTGTCTTCGCCTTCCAGGTCACCCCTGAACAGATTGAGTACGCCATTCAAAAATCCAACGCTGAACACTCTGGAACACTCACTTATGTTGTGGGATTCTCAGAGAATCATGATGGTATCACCTTAAGGTCTAAAGTGGCCGGAGGCGGACAATATGAGGACATCCTGGACCTTTCCAAGATATGGTATGCACGAGAAGGCGGAACTGAAGATTATCTTGACCGTCATGTGAATACAAGGCAGACCCGCCTCTGGATGGCCGAGCACGGCCAGGACGGCGCAAACATAGGAGAGCATGAAGAGACAGGCTTTGTCTACAAAGACCCCGGGGGCCTGCCTGTTCTTGGCATACACCAGACCGTAACCATAGGAGATATCGAGTGGGGAGTAATATCTGAAATTCCAACCTATATGGCCTTTGCCCCTGCGAGAAGACTTCTGCAGCTGGTCCTGGGGCTTATACTCCTGACCACCGTGCTTGTGGTGGTAATCGTGAGATCAACGACTCGACGCATCGTCCAGCCTATCCTGCGGCTCTCAGAGGCCGCCGCGCTTGTAGCAGGCGGCGATCTCGGCGGAGAAATAGCTATTGAGTCCTCTGATGAGATCGGCGACCTTGGAAGCTCTTTTAACAGCATGTTGCATTCCCTCAGAGAGCATAAGAAGAGCGAGCACCAAAAGGAATGGTTCCAGAGCGGGCAGGTGGAGCTGAGCGCCGTCATGAGCGGCAACCAGGACCTGGCCGAACACAGCCGCAAGATAATCACCTTTCTCGCCACATACCTTGGCGCCGAGGTGGGGGCCATCTACACTGCAGATGATGATAAGGCCCTCACCCTTCAGGGAAGCTATGCTTACCCCCGTGGGAAGCAGCCTCTCGGGGAAATCCAGTACGGGACCGGGCTTGTGGGCCAGGCCGCCCTTGGCAGAGAACGAATACTGCTTACCGAGGTGCCTGAAGACTATCTACCGGTGCGCTCAGCCCTGGGCGAGGCCGCACCGCATGCCATTGTGCTAAAGCCCTTTATGCGCGAAGACCACGTCATGGGGGTAATAGAGCTTGCCACGCTTGGCACCTTCTCTGAGAAGGCCTTAAAATTCCTTGACCTTGTCTCCGAGCATATCGCCATAAGCATGCAGACATTCCTTGACCATATTAAGGTGCAGGAACTACTGGAGCACTCCCAGGCCCAGACCGAGGAACTGCAGGCACAGCAGGAAGAGCTGAGGGTCACAAATGAAGAGCTCATGGAACAGAAAAAAAAGCTTGTGAAGAGAAACAGGGAAGCAAAGAGGGCAAGCCATGCGCTGGAAAAAAAATCAGCGGACCTGGAGCTGACAACAAAATACAAGACAGAGTTTCTCGCCAATATGTCACACGAGCTGAGGACACCGCTGAACAGCATGCTCATACTCTCAAAACTTCTCCTGCAGAATAAAGAAGGCAACCTTAATGAAAAGCAGAGAGAATTTTCAGAGACCATTCATCGGGCCGGTCTTGACCTTCTGGAGTTGATTAACGAGGTGCTGGACCTCTCAAAGATCGAGGCCGGAAAGATGGATGTTCATGTGGAGAAGATGGACCTTAAGAGCCTTTCAGCATATGTCTCTAAAAACTTCCGGCACGTAGCCGAGGACAAGGGGCTTACCCTTACAGTAGAGCTGGAAGAGGGTCTGCCCGCACTGGACACGGACCGGCAACGTTTAGAGCAGATATTAAAAAACCTTCTCTCCAACGCCCTGAAATTCACAAGCCGTGGCGGGGTCACCGTGAGCATTGGACGGCCCGGTAGAGAGGCGGACCTCTACGGCAAGAGGCTGGAGCGGGAGAGGGCCGTTGCCATTACCGTGGCCGATACGGGGCCGGGTATTGCTCCTGAAAAACAAAAATTAATTTTTGCGGCCTTTCAGCAGGAGGACGGCACTACAAGTAGAAAGTATGGAGGGACAGGTCTTGGGCTCACAATCTCAAGAGAGCTGGCCTCGCTCTTACAGGGCAGGATACACCTTGAAAGTGTAAGCGGCAAAGGCTCTGCCTTTACCCTTATTGTTCCTGAAGACCCTGGCCCCGAACTATCCCACGGGCAGAGAGGCCATGCCCGCGGGGATGCTGGAGAGGCTGAAAAAACCTCCTCGAAGTCCAGAGAAGAATCCTCTTCCTCAGGCGCGGCAGAAGAACCAGTATGGAGCCTCTCTGATATCATTGATGACAGAAGGAATATATCCGGCGACGACAAATCTGTTCTCATCATAGAGGACGACCCACGCTTTACAAAGATTTTAATCGAGCTTGCCCGCGAAAAAGGGTTTAAGGGAATTGTCGCGGGAGAGGGAAAGACGGGCCTTCATCTGGCCGAGTATTACAGGCCATCGGCTATTATACTGGACATCGGCCTCCCTGACATCGAGGGTCGCGAAGTCCTTAAGAAGCTCAAGGGCAATCCCCGAACCCTCCATATACCCGTTCATGTTATCAGCGCCATGGATATCTCCGGGGATGTGCTTGAAAAAGGAGCCGCGTGGTTTATCTCCAAACCCGCCAGTCTCGAAGAGCTGGACATGGTATTTAATAAGATTAAGACCAGGGTAGGCGAAGCCGCTGTTAAGCGGGTACTTGTTCTTGAAGGTGACGGGGCCGAGCGTAAAAAGATAGCCGGGCTTATCGGCCATGATACTGTGCTGACATCAGCGACAGGGACATGCGGCGAGGCATATAAGATGCTGAGTGAATTTACATTTGACTGCATTATCCTTGGGCTAAACCTGCCTGACAACTCTTCCGTGGAATTTCTCCGCAAGCTCAATGATGATAAGGCCATCATTAAACCTCCGGTTATTATTTATACAGATAGAGACCTCTCCAGCGAGGAAGAGGATGAGTTCAGAAAATATACGGAGAGGATAATCATAAAGAGCGAGAGGTCACTCGAGAGGCTCCTTGATGAGACTACGCTCTTTCTTCATCTTGTGGACTCCGAGATGCCCGCAGATGAAGAGCCGGCTCCGCTAATAACGCAGAGTAATGAAGATATCTTTCCTGAAAAAAAAGTCCTTATTGTTGATGATGACATGAGAAATATTTTCGCCCTCTCAAGCGTGCTTGAGAGCAAGGGAATGGAGGTGCTCACCGGCAAAAACGGCAGGGAGGCCCTGGATTGCCTTAATAATAACGGAGCCGTTGACCTTGTACTCATGGATATAATGATGCCCGAGATGGATGGGTATGAGGCAATGAGGGAGATAAGAAAGATCAAAAAGCTCCAGTCCCTTCCTCTCATTGCCCTCACCGCCAAGGCCATGAAGGGCGACAGGGATAAATGTATCGAAGCGGGGGCAAACGATTACATAGCAAAGCCCGTAGATACAGACAGGCTCTTTTCAATAATGAGGGTGTGGCTATCTCAGTAAAGACCATGAACTCAACCAAGGGGGAGGATATAGAGATTATCCTCCTTCTGGAGGCACTCTACCAGAGGTACGGCTTTGATTTCAGAGACTACTCAAGGGCCTCTCTTAAGCGGCGGATTAAACGCAGGGTGTCCCTTGACGGATTCTCAAATATTTCCCAGATGCAGCACAGGCTCCTAAATGACGCGGCATTCCTTGATACACTTCTTCAGGACCTCTCCATAAATACCACGGAGATGTTCCGCGACCCCGGCTTTTATTTGGCCATGAGAAAAGAGGTTGTGCCCATCCTGAAGACATACCCCTCCATAAAGATCTGGGTTGCCGGGTGCTCCACAGGTGAAGAGGTCTACTCAACGGCTATCTTATTAACTGAAGAGGGTCTGTACCGCAAGAGCATAATTTACGCCACAGATTTCAATGACCATGTTCTTGAGAAGGCCAGGGAAGGTATTTTTCCCATCAAGGCCATGAAGCACTGCATATCGAACTATCAGAAGTCAGGCGGTGAAGAGGAGTTCTCCAAATACTATATGGCAAATAAAAAGTCGGTAATTATGAGCCGCAACCTTAGTAAAAATATTGTATTCGCCAACCATAACCTTGTAACTGACGCGGCTTTTGGAGAGATGAACCTTATCATCTGCCGCAATGTGCTTATCTACTTTAACCGCAAGCTGCAGGGCCGTGTTCACCGCCTTTTTCATGAGAGCCTGGTCCGCAAAGGAATTCTCTGTCTTGGCTCCAAGGAGACAATTGATTTTTCAGGCTCTGCGCATCACTTTCAGACCCTTGATGACAAAGAGAAAATATATGAGAAAAAAGACTGAGACAGGTGATGGGAGCCCCTTATATGAGACCATTGCCATTGGGGTCTCAGCCGGCGGAGTTGAGGCGCTTAATCTTATTCTACCATCGCTTCCCGCGGACCTTCCCCTTGCTCTGCTCATTGTTCAGCACAGGCCGGGGGAGTCCCATAATTATTTAAGAGGGAGTCTTAACAAAAAAAACGCAATCACCGTAAAGGAGGCCGATGAGAAGGAATTGATAGCGCCGGGCACTGCATATATGGCTCCCGCCAATTACCATATGCTCGTAGAGTCTCTGCGGACAATTTCTCTCTCAACATCAGCGCCTGTAAACTATTCGCGCCCTTCTATTGACGTCCTCTTTGAGACCGCTGCCGAGGCCTATGGGCCGGGGCTTGCGGGCATGGTCCTTACGGGCGCCAATTCTGACGGAAGCCAGGGGCTAAAGACAAATTCGGCCCGAGGCGGACTCGCTGTTATGCAGGAGCCCGAATGCGCGGCAGGGTCTGCCATGCCCTTTGCGGCCCTCAGGGCAGTAGAGGCTGACCACCTCTTACCTCTTGAACAAATATCTTCATTCATATCCGGCCTGGCCTCCATTGGCAGAGTGAGCCGGAAGCTCCATGTCAGAGACATAGTAAAAGGCAGAGATTATGGAAAAATTTAATATGCTCGTAGTAGATGATACACCTCCTAACATAACGGCCATGGAGGCCGTTCTTGATGATCCAAAAATTAATCTCATCAAGGCGGCCTCGGGCAACGAGGCGCTGGCCGCTCTACTTGATAATGAGATCGCCCTTGTCCTCCTTGACGTACAGATGCCGGAGATGGACGGCTTTGAGGTGGCCGAACTCATGAGGGCAAAAGAAGCTACGCGGTCCATTCCCATCATCTTTGTTACGGCCATCAATAAGGAGGAGCAGTATGTATTCAAGGGTTATGCACTTGGCGCAGTGGACTATCTCTTTAAGCCAATCGACGCCGATGTATTAAGATGTAAGGTGAATGTTTTTATAAGGCTCCACACTCAGAGAGCGATAATAAAGGAAAAAGTCGCCGAGCTTGAAGAGGCCAATAAGGAGCTTGGAGTCTTTGCCGCCACCAGGGAGAATCAGCTCCAGATAAAGGACCAGTTTTTATCTCATGTCTCACATGAGCTGCGCACGCCGCTTACAGCCATACACCAGTTTGTAACGATTTTACTCGACGGGCTGGCCGGTGAGATTAATGCCGAGCAGCGCGAGTACCTGGCAATAGTACTGAAAAACGCCGGGCAGCTAAAGCACATGATAGGAGACCTGCTGGAGATAACCCGTGAGACATCGGGAAAACTCACTGTGGACTTGAGACGTATCTTTATAACCGAAGTAGTTACAGATGCCCTCCATACACTTGAAAAAATTGCCGCGGAAAAAAATATCTCCCTGCAGGCCGAGATCACACCAGACCTGCCCGCCGTATATGCCGACCCCGCGCGTATCCTTCAGATACTTACCAACCTTATAGAGAACGGAGTTAAGTTCACGCCTGAAAAGGGCGCCATTACTCTGCGCGCAGAGCTTTTTAATGAAGACCCCGCATTTATCTGCCTTGAGGTACGCGACACAGGCTGCGGTATTGCACCGGAGGATACAAAGGCCATATTTCACCGTCTATACCAGTCGGAGACTACTATAGAAAACAGCCGCGCCGGACTTGGTCTCGGACTCCATATATGCAAGACCCTTGTTGAGCGCCAGGGCGGGCGGATCTGGCTTACAAGCAGGAAAGGTGAGGGCAGCTCTTTTTTCTTCACCCTGCCTCTTTATTCACTCGACGGCATGCTGCTGCCGGTCCTTAAGGATGGACGCCTCAGGGAACTCAGCATCATTACCATTGATGTAATGGCTCCAGAGGAAGGACTTGACCCAAAAACAAGTCTTGACAATATACTCACTGAAGTGCTCAGACTTCTTAACCGGTGTATCCATCCTTATGAGGATAAGGACTTTATACTGCCCGGCATGGGATGCACCGAGAACGGCGAGACCTTCAGTATAGTTGCAGGCACTGATATTACGGGCACTCTGGCAATAAAAAAACGCATTACAGAGAGGTTAAGAGACTCAGATGAGTTAAAAGATATTGGGCTGAGAATATCTATCTCTCACAGGATTATCCATATAGGCACTCTTGAGGAAAATAAAACCATGGAGGGCATCATAAAAGATACTGCCCTGAAGATAGAAGAATTTGTGGAAAAAGAGCTGGCTAAAAGGAGGACTTGATCATGAGCGGCAAAAAAATTCTCATAGTGGAAGACGACAAGGACCTTATACTGGGGATGAGCATACGGCTGAAATCCATTGGCTACAGCGTTGTTACGGCCATGGACGGACTCTCGGTTATCAGCACGGCGCGTAAAGAACACCCCGACCTTATCCTTCTTGATATAGGCCTGCCCGCAGGTGACGGCTTTATAGTTCTGGAGCGGCTCCGCACCAATACCATGCTGATGGCCATCCCGGTCATAGTAATCTCGGCAAGGGACAAGGCCGCCAACAGCGAGCGGAGCCTCAAGGCCGGCGCAAGGGCGTATTTTCAAAAACCTGTTGATAATGAGACGCTTCTAAGGGCCATTAAGACAACCCTGGATAATCCGGAGTAAGGTTTTTGCCCTTTCGCCCCCTCTGTTCACTGCATTTTTCAAGCCCTGCGGTGTCTTCTGCGCGCCGGTGCGGCGCAAAAACCGCCTGCCAATAATGCAGGATGCGGGCCAGGGCTACATGGCGGTGGTGTTTTGCAAAGCTCCTGGTTGCAATTCCATACAAGGTGTTGTATATTTCATCTATTAATTAATATCTTTGAACCTGAAGAATGCCCTCAAATATGGGGGGCTCTCTTTATTACAGTCGCTCTGTACTCGTATTATGCGGACAGAGAGACCATCTCAACTACGACTAAGGCGCAATAAATTTTAACGGGCAGGAAACTGATATAATATTACGCGGCTCACAAAAAAACTCTCAGAGGAGGACCCCACCATGCTTGCAACTATTATAATCGCTATCATCGTAGCCGTGGCAGCTGTTCTTATCCAGGAAAAAAAATTAAGAAGAGACTTTGAGCTTGACCTTGGCAGGATGCGCACCGACCGCATGGCTGAAGACGTGGCTGGCCGTATACTGGATGACGAGAGGTGGGGTAAGCAAGGCGATGAGTTTTCGGCCGAGAAGGCGGTAAGGGAACTGCTCAACTCCCAGCGTTGGAGCAAGCAGCGTTCTTTTAAGACAATCAAGGGCCGGCTCGGAGGTTATGAAGACGATGAGCTGCGAAAAATTCTTGTACGCGCCGGCGCCATAAGATTTAAAGGACAGGGAGACAGCGAGCTCTGGGGACTGATGAGCAGGAATCAGGACAACATCTAAGACCCCCTGCATATGACCCGTTACAGCGGACGCTCTCTGCCCATATTATTTTACTCCACGAATGGAATTCAATAAACACGGCTTCCGCTTATAACCGGAACCTTTAAGACCTCCCACTATCTCCCGCCTGCTCGCCCTCCTTCGGCATAAATGAGGAGAATAGCAATGAGCATCATGGAAGGGTTCTCTTTCTACTGGCTCTCCGGGCTCTCCGGGCGCACAAAGACAACATTCTTAAGAGGCAGTTCTTTTCTGAATAACTCATAACTGGAGTTGGAGCTTGTCTTATACGCCTCCTCGATCTGCCTCATCCTTTTACCCGTGGTCTTCTGGGTGAGGAAGAACTTATAGAACCTGTTGTAAAACTCATCGGGGTAGACCGTAGCCTCGAAGACGAGGCGCCGGGCCTTCTTAGTCACTTTTAGCGGGTAATCAAAGACAAAGCTTTTTTGAGGCGCGATCCTCGTATCAAAGAACTCTTTACTGAGATCAAGGGCCAGCTTTCTGCCTATAAAGGCCTCCTTTGAGGTGCCCTTTAGCGGGCGCCCCGCATTGTCCTCAAGAAAGGCATTGATGATGATAAGGGGCGTGGCGTATGTGGGGAAGTAATGGCCCGTAGTGCTGTTGGTAACAGTAAGCCTTGCCATTTTACCACCCTTGTCCTTAAGGGCCGATACCTTTACCTCGATGCCGCTCTTTGTCATCTTCGCGTCATGGATGCCCTTGAAGAGGTGGCGTTCCCCGGGCATATGGCAGTTCTGGCATGGGATACCGGCCCGCCCGAAAGCGCTATCCTTCCACTCAGTGTAGGTATTTACAAGGAGGTTTCCATTGATACGGTACCCCTGTTCAAGCTGATGACAGGCCGCGCAGAACGCGGCCTCCTCAAAAAAGTGCTCCTGTACTATTTCGTGTGCATCTGTCTTGGCAGATTTGAGGGTGGTCTGCTCATGGGCAGGGGGCCCGGAGATGCCTGGACCACGCACGTGGCATACGACGCAGCTTACACCCGTTGACTTGAGTTTTTCATCAAACCTCCTGTTCTTAATGAAGGCCCCGTTGCCGGAGGCTGATCTTTTACGGAAGACTTCATTCTGCTGTGAGAACGGGGCGTGGCAGAAGTAGCAGGCAGCCGCTGTCTCAGGGTCGGCCATGGGGTCAAGCTGAAAAAGCAGCGCCGGCCCCACGCTCTTGCTGTGCATGGAACCGCTCCAGTCCTTGAGCTTATCCTTGTGACAGGAGCCGCAGCTTTCAGGCAGGAGCTCTTTTGCAGAGAAGGCCGGGCTATGGTCTATTGGCCTCTGCCAATGTCTTGAAAGCGCCTCGTCTCCCCCCAAAGCAGGGAAAGACGAGGCCGCGATTAAAAGAAAGACTACTCCCAGGAGCTTTAGCGGCTGCATAGATGAATCCTCCTACCTGCTGGAGCACGGGTTCTTCATGCTGCAGGGGTTTTTCTTTGATGCGCATGGGTTCATAGCCGGTGCGCCGCGTCTGCTCATAAAAGAGACATAAGCCGCAAGGGCTGTCATCTCCTCCGAGTTCCACGCAAGGGCCTTACCCTTCATGGGGTTTAGCACACAGAAGTTTATCATCTGATCCAGGGTCACAATGTCATTAGGCATCTTTATATACCTTGGGTATGGTTTTTTCTTAAGCCCCTGTCCCTTTGGATGACATGTGCCGCATGAGACACCTGCTGTACCAAGAGAAGTATCGTTCCAGAGTGTTCTGGCCATCTTCCTGAGGTTCTTCCTGGACTTAATGGCCTTGGCCCGCAGCGGAATGACACTAGAGGCGGCGCAGGGATTCTTCATACTGCATGGATTTTTCACACTGCACGGGTTAGCGGCGCAGGGGTTGGCGGCGCATGGATTTGCGGCGCACGGGTTAGAGGCGCAGGGATTCTTGGCCTTAGCCATCATCACGTCTGCCGCCTCTACGCCGGAGATAGAGAATGCCATAAGGCCAACAAGTGCAATGGCAGTAATTAAAAGACTTAATCTGATCTTAATCATCTCATTCTATCCTCCTCGTAAATTTGGTTCCAGGAGCGCTCTACTCACTTAGAGTTTTACTTGGCGCAAGGATTTGCCGCGCATGGGTTAGCCGCGCACGGATTTGCTGCGCATGGGTTTGCTGCACAGGGATTAGCTGCACAGGGGTTAGCGGCGCAGGGGTTAGCTGCACAGGGGTTAGCGGCGCATGGGTTAGCGGCGCATGGATTAGCGGCGCATGGATTAGCGGCGCATGGATTAGCGGCGCATGGGTTAGCGGCGCATGGGTTAGCGGCGCATGGGTTAGCGGCGC
>JBHHUW010000008.1:0-32039 GCA_046753945.1 Thermodesulfobacteriota bacterium | reverse complement strand
CTTCAATTTAGCAAATGATTTTATGAGCCCTTTGATATCTACTTCAGGGCGCATGGCCTCTGCCTGACGGAGTAGCTCCTCTACGGCAACAGGCTCCTTCAAGTCTCTGGCGATGACCTCTTTAAGGGTGAGGTGCTCCATGCCTTTTATAAAGGCCCCGCCCTCTGTGGCATTGTAGACGCGGATATGGGGGAATTGCTCTTTCAAGAGGGCCGTGTACCGCTCAAACCACTGATGAAAGGTTACCCAATCGTATTTGCTGGCCACCGGCTCATTGTTAAGACCCTTCAGCCACTGAAGCTTATGTGTAATAGTGCGCTGGTGACCCGATATATAGTGCTCCTTCACCTTAACGAGCCCCTTCTCCTTATCTACGATGATTCTCTGCTTGTCATAAACGCCTCCGCCAACATGGGTCATGTCCCTGTCAAAGGCAAGGTCCTGGCCGAGAAATATTATGGGGTCGCAGCCGAACATCACTCCCATATCAAAAACAGCCGTAGTAACGGAGCCGCCTATTGAGACAAAGGATTTAGCGCCCCAGAGGCTTGCCTGCTCAAGGCTCAAGGCGATGTATGGGCTGTAGAAGATAAATTTACCACGGGCATCTCTCTTGAACATATTGGGGTGGGAGACCTCGGAAAGTATGAGACGGATCTTACTATCAGCCTCACCGCCCTCGAAATACTCGTCAAGGTCCACTTTTTCACCTGATATTACGGCATGCGGCACAATGCCGTAACTCAGCAGGCTCTTATAGGCCGTTATGGCCGAGACGATAAAGGCCCGGTCTTTTATCCCGGCAAGTAGTTCTACGTTTTTTCGAAGCGATGGCCCGGCCCCTACTATGACCATGGGAACGCCCTTGAACTTGTCTTTCATCACATCAACGGAAGGATAGGCCGAGAAGGCGTCGAGGTTTGCAAAATAATTCATGAGCCAGTCCAGCCTTGAGTCAATCTCTGTCTTTATACCCACCTTCTGCGAGGTATGGGCGTTCTCGATCTTAATGAGAAATTCCTTGAGCTCACCCTGAAAGCTCAATCTGTAGGGCATGGTATGGTAGCCGATGATATTATCAAAGCCCTCGGTGAACTGCTGGACCCTGGCGATAAAGGGCCCTATATAATTGGCAAGGTAGACCCTCTGGCCGGAAAATTCCCTGCTGAGGTCTATCTTCATGAGCACGCCCTTGAGTATCTCCATGGAGGGCTCGTATACAAATATTTTCTGTGTGCCCTTCTTTAAGAGACTGCGCATGAGATAACCGCAGCCAAGGCCGAAGAGGGCCACGCAGTCAGGTTTTTTGCCCACTATATCCCCGGCCTGCTGGTCCGCCTCTTTCCACGGCTCGTACTGGCTGTTAAAGAGGCGGCCATTGTAGCGCAGGACAAACTCCCTGTTCTTTCCCCTGTAGAGTTTGGCAACGTTTCCATGAAAGGCCCGTAACCTCTCGGCAAGTATACTGTCCTGCTTTGCTATGGCAGCGCAATTTTTCTCGAAAATGGTCATCTCTATACCCCGTGGTTTTATAAGAGGCGCGGCCCTATGATATTTTTTCCGCCTTTACGGTAAAGGAGACCTCGTTGGTACCCCGCCATACCCAGTATGCCGTATCATCAAGCTCGCCTGCCGAGTGATAGAGGCGGAGGAAAAATTCGTCTCCCCGCTCTCTGTAATTAATCATTGGCACGGTATGGACTTTTTTGCGGTCAGATGAAATTCTCAGGGTCCTGGACTTATCACCAAAGCTTACCCAGCCCTCTGTGGCCCCAAGACAACCTGATGCCGATATTGCAGGGCTTACGGGCTTCTCATGAGAGAGTCTGTGACCGGCAAGCATGAACCTCTCCGGCCCAGTGCCTCCGTTTATGGTCTCAAACCAGATGCTTCTCTTATCAAAGGCCTCGGGCATGAGGGTGAATATACCGAGTCGCAGGCTCGAAGCCCATAATCCCCTTGTATTAAGCCTGTACTTCAGGTGGAACTCCTGCCCGAAAGAGGGGATATAATACTCCTTCTCAAGTATGCCAATAGGTGTCTCTATCAGAGCCGCTACACGTACCCCTCTCTCGTCTTCAGTAAGAGCGGGTTGAACGGGCAGAAGGTCGGTTGTCTTTCTACCCTCGCGGTCCGTATGTATGAGATGGCCTGAATAAAAATCCGCCCCAAGCTCAATGGCCTCGTAATAACCGTGGCCCAGAGTCCCAAGGAGCGGCCTCTCCGAGACCTCCGGGAATTTGGCCGAGGCAAGGGCAAGCCCCCTGTCTTTCATGAGCTTAATCTCAAGAGCCCCTGTGGAGACAGAGAGCCGCCTTGAATCCTCGTAGACCTCTACCTTTTTTTTAGCAGCTGCCTTAATGGGAAAAGCCGAGGCCATTGCTCCAGCGGCGCCGGCTACGCAGAGAAGCCTCTCGTCCTGCACCTGCCTCTCTCCCTTAATAATTCCACCGGCAGACCATAAAGAGGATTTTTTATCATTCTCTTTTTCCTTTTCCTTCTCCTCCACCTCAAGTCCGGCCTCTTCCATAAGGCGTGTGGTCTCAAAGCCCAGCCAGCCCAGAGACTCGTTTAAGTAAAGGGACTTATCGTCACAGGTGTTTGTGCGGTAGTCACTACCCCATACCTCGCAGAGTTTTTCGCGCAGGGCATCCAAGTCCCCCGGCACACCCCTCTCCATAAGCCTCGTAAGCCTCTTGAATATACCGAGGCACCGGGCGTTTATATGGGCGCTGTCCCTGCCCGTTACACTCCACCGGAGCGGGTTGTACCGCTCCTGCTTCTTGCATACAAGGGGCGTCTCTGCTGACTGAAGCCTGATGGGCGCATGGGGAATACTGCCCTTGAATTTATTAAGGACCTCTTCGGGCCTTAGAAGTGAAAACCTCTTCTCACTCATAAGCGCCATTAAGAGCTCTCTTATCTTCTGAAAATCTTCTCGCGGCTTTTCACCATATCCCGGCCTGTAATCAAAGACCTCGGCGTCGTTGGAGTAGGCAGGAAAAACCCTCTCAGCGCCATCATCATAATGGGAGAGCAGGTACTCAAGGTATTCACTCTGGGAGATATCTCCACGGACGCATCGGCCAAATTTCTGAAAGGCAATGGAGTGGGACCAGAGCAGGTCTATCTCTTCACCCCGCGTCCTTCCCGCGGCCTTCTGTGGCGAGTAGAGCGCGCCCTCTGAATATTCGTTATGGCGGCTGCAGTTATTCCAGTCCATGATTATGGCCTCGTAACCCGCCTCTTTATATAACCCCACAAGCCCCGCGGAAAAAGTCTGCTCGTTCACAAGTGCGATTTTTGGGGTTATCTCAAGGATCTCCTCATAGTACTTATTGCCAAGCTCAAGGTTCCACCTGTTAACTCCGGCGGGTATTAGAGGCATAATGGACTGGGCGTACCCGGAGCCGATGAGACTGATTCTGCCGCTTCTGATGAGGGCCTTTAACCTGGCAGTAAAGGCCGGGTCAAGTCCATGAACCAGCCGCAGGGTCCAGGCAGGCATCTCAATGCCAAGAGGTACACCCTCCTCTGCCATACCGAGCAGCGGCCAGTAGCACCTCTTTATAAGAAGAGGAAACTCCTCTCTCGGTATGAGAGAGAAGGCCAGGTTGCAGTGAAATAGGGCGTAAAGGTTTAGCATTGACATGGGTACTCAGCCTTTCTTTTGTAATAGATATTCAATCACGGGTACGTCTCCCTCATCTTCAGCAGATCGTACTTTACAAACATGCCCGAGGTCTCGTAGAGCACCTTCAGGAATATGGGCCTCTTCCTCCGCCAGACATCGCCTATGTATCTTGGGGCCGCAGCGGGGTTGGACTTTATGAGATGATGAGTCCTGTCGGCCTCAACTATGGTCTCAATATACGTGGAGGTAAAATCCTCTGTTGTAATATTGGGCTTTACCACCTCGAGCCGGTCGTAGCTGAAACCCTCGGAAAAAAGCCCCTCGGTCTCACACCTCTTGAACAGCTCAGTGCCGGGCAGCGGCGTGGCAATATAGATTTCCCTGCTGTCAAAGAGCCCGCTGTAGTTGGCCATGTAGAGCGACCTCCTGATGTCTTTTTTTGTCTCGCCGGGAAGCCCTATGACAAAGGTCCCTGTAAGGTGAACGCCCCTTTTTCGCGCGTAGCGCAGGACCTCCATTGCCCTTGCAAGTCTCAGGGGTTTTTTCACTACCTTTGTAAGCACCTCCTGCACCCCTGACTCTATGGCGAAACCCATGGACGTGCATCCTATCTCCATGAGCTTATCTATGAGCTCCTCGTCCATGCACCAGAGCGCCAGCACCATGAAGTGTATCTCAAGGTCAAAACCCTGCCTCTTGAACTCATCACAGAACTCCTTTGCCCGCGCCCTGTCATGGGTGAAGTTGTCGTCTATTATCATGAGTTTTTTTATCTTGTATTTATCTACAAGAAAACGTATCTCGCGGAAGACCTCATCGAGTTTTCGCGCGCGAAACCTCCGGCCCATGGTCCTGTGCACGGAACAGAATACGCAGGTCCCGGCGCAGCCGCGTGTGGTAAGCACCGTGGGCATGGCCTGAGGCTCGCCCCATGTGACCTTATTAGGCTGGTAGTGCCTTGAGTATTTTTCATAGGGAAATAGATGCCAGGCCGGGTACGGCAGGGCGTCAAGGTCTTTTATAAACGCACCCTGCGCGTTGCTTGTGACCATACCGTCCTTTCTCCAGACAAGGCCCGGCACAGCCTCAAATGAGCCGTGCTCTACGCCGTCGTCATTGTCTTTCTTATCTTTGTTCCTTTTATCGCCATTATCGCAGTCACAGTTCTCACAGCCATTGCAGCTGTCCTCTATGGCCTTTAGAAGCATGGGAAAAGACTCCTCGGCCTCGCCCTTTAATACAAAATCAATATCCCTGTTCTCCAGCACCTCCTCTGCCATGGAGGTGGGATGATTACCGCCGGCTACGACAAGGGTATCTGGAAGTATTTTCTTTACAAGGCGAGCCGTCTCGTTCATGGAGCCCACCATTACGGAAAAATTACAGCTTATGCCCACCAGGTCCGGCCTGAAGGCCAGTAGCTTCTCCCCTACCTCCTTCATGGGGATACCCACATCCACATAACCGCCTTGAAGAGGGGCCTCTCTATCAAGGCCCTCGGTCTGACAATCAAGTATGCCCAAGGTATAACCTCTGGCCTCGAGCACTGAGGCAAGGTACATAATCCCCATGGGAGGGTAGACTATCCTCTGCCCCGAGGTGGCTATCTTCATATTTGGCTGAAGAAGCAGTATTCTCTTTATCATCACTGCGCCATCTTTAATGGTTTTTCAGTAATAATCTCCACACTGGAGATGGCCTCGCGGGCCCTCGTGGCGGCCTCCTCGCGTGTAGCCCCTGTGGTTATCACCATGCCGGCCCGTCCGGGATGAGAGACTACCGACGTGAGCCTCTCGCCTCTGCTCACATGAAGCCTCATCATGGCAAGTCCGGGCATGGTCTTAAGGTCCGGTGCGCGGCGAATCTTGCGCACCACACCGGCCTTTGGAAACCAGAACCTCTGCGATACATGGTTTTTAATAACAGGTCTATAATCATCAACATTTACTCTTACTCCCAGCGCCAGTAGTATTGCCCCCTCGACAATATCCACACCAGTTGAGAGCGGTATGGTATGGGTGCAGAAATATCCGCCGCTAAGCCTCGGCGCCGCCTCTATGAGAACGGGACCAGAGCCTGTCATGACGATATCGCCCTTTATTGTCCAGTCCTTTATGCCAAAGGCGCGGGCTACATCGGTGATGACCCTGTCAATAGCCTCAAGCTCGCCGGAAAAATGCCTTGCAGGAAGGTCGCCGCCGTTCTCTATGACAAAGGGGGCAAACCTCTCAAGGTACTCATAGTTTCTCTCCGAGAGCCCCGGTGTGGCAACGCGTCCTCCGGCTACTACTGACTCTGTGCTGAGCTGCTCTCCATCTACCCACTCCTCGGCCATAACCCGGCCTGAGGGTGAGTTTTTTAGTGCCTCGGAAAAGGCCCACGACACGTCTACATCCTTAGTCAGACGCAGTACTCCGCGCGCGCCGCGGCTGTCAACGGGTTTAAGTACAAGGGTTTTTTCTCTTTGCTCCAGTAAACCCTCAAGCTCCTGCGCGCCGTCTACAAGGCTGAACCAGGGCAGAGGCACACCCATCTCTCTAAAGGCCTTTTTCATAAGGAACTTATCGCCTGCAAGGCGCGCGGACTCAAGAGACGGCCCCGGCAGACCCAGGTCAGCGGCCACGGCGGCTACGGTTTTGGGCACATCAGCGGCTGCCGAGATAACGCCGTCTATGGGAGTCTTTTCATGAGAGATACGGGCCTGCCTCAGTGTCTCCTCTATATCGTATGTACTTGCATGGATGGTCTCATCTCCAAGGGCAAAACCGGGCGCATTCTCGTCACCGTCAGAGACAACCACTCGAAGTCCCATCTCGCGGGCCTTCTCGATAATGGGCAGCGCCTCAAGGCCTCCTGAGATTATAAGGATATTCTTTCCTGCTGTATTCACGGACATACAACCACCTTAACGGCCTTTGAGGTCTTCTTATTGAAGGCAATATCAAAACCCTTCATAATCTCCTCAAGGGGCACTTTATGGGTTATGAGAGAACTGGCCTGCACCAGCCCCTCGGCAAAAAAACCAAGGGCCCGCACAAAATCCCTCTTCCTGTAACGCTGCGCGCCTCTTATCTGGATCTCCTTCTCCGTAAGGTCCTTAAGGTTCATCCTTGGCGTATTGTAATGAACGCCTGAGAGAATAATAATTCCCCCCGGCTCCAGGGCCTGAATTGAGGTGGTTATGGAGTGGCTCCCATGGCCTCCGGCTGTCTCAAAGGCCAGATTAAAACCGGCCTCCTCCCCCCTTGAACTCTCATCGTACTCTGCCTCTGGGTCTATGGCAAAATCCGCGCCCATGGAGAGCGCCAGCTCTCTCTGATAGGCATGCCTTCCAAGGGCAGCTACATATGAGGCCCCCGATAATTTCAAGGCCTTGATGGTAAGGAGCCCAAGGGTGCCGCACCCTATTACAAGGGCCCTTCTGCCAGCCACCGGACCTGCCACTCTAATGGCATGCAATGCGTCGGCAAAGGGCTCTACAAGCACTGCCTCATCAAACTCAATACCGTCTGGTATCTCAAAAACATTGGCGGCAGGCACCACCACCATATCGGCGAAACCTCCGGGACGGTTAAAGCTCACAAAGGTAGAGCTCGCACAGAGGTTCTCACGCCCTCCCCGGCAAAGAGCGCACTTCTGACAGGGCACAAGGGGCGAGAGAGAGACCCTGGCGCCTTTCTTCAAGCTCCTCACACCGCGTCCCTTCTGCTCTACAGTGCCGCTAATCTCGTGACCTGCCCAGTACACGGGCACAGGAGGGTCCCGATGAAAAATATTCAGGTCGGACCCGCATATGCCGCAGGCCTTTACGCGTACAAGGACCTCGTTATTCTGCAGCCCCGAGAAACTCCAGCGCCTTACGCCAAGGTCTCCCGGTCCGTTAAATACGGCGGCCCTAAGCTCCTGCCGCTCTTCTGACCTCTTCTGTAAACATGAACTCACGGCCCGGCACCTCCTCCCAGTCTTTTAGAAATTTTTCAAGGTCCATATCCGTCATGGTATTAAGGAGCATCTTCTCAAGCACGATAAAAGGCACGGTGGCGATATGAACACCGGCTCTGGCTATTTCCACTATCTGATGGGGGTCACGGATACTGGCCGCTATCACCTCGGTCTTGGACTCATGAAGGGTTAATGCCTCCATTAGCTCGCGCACCAGACCGAGCCCGTCGTAACCCCTGTCCTCAAGGCGGCCAATAAAAGGACTGATAAAGTCGGCCCCGGCCATAGTGGCAAGCAAGGCCTGAGTAGGTGAGAATATAAGCGTAAGGTTTGTCTTTATGGACTCGCCGCGTAGCAGTGTCAAGGCCTCCATGCCGGCTGGGTTGGCCGGAAGTTTCACCACAACGTTACGCGAGATCTCCGAGAGTTTCCTTGCCTGGTCCGCCATGGTGGCCGGCTCTTTATCAATTACCTCAAGGCTTACGGGCATGGGGTATACAAGCTCGCAGATTTCCGTGGCAAGTTCATGAAAATCCCTCTTCTGCCTTGATATTATGGAAGGATTTGTGGTGATACCGCTAAGCACCCCCCAGGACTTGGCCTTCTTTATCTCTTTAATATCAGCTGTATCGAGAAATAACCTCATAACAAACCTCCTTGTTTTGCATTGTCTTTAATTTGCTGACTATCCTGTACAGGCACGGCCTCCCCTGCCCCCATTCTCTCACTTCCATTACCCAAACACCCAATGCCTCCCATGCCCCATTCCACCTGCCTCCCCTACCCCCTACCCCCATGCCCCCTGCCTTCATCATCACTTTAGTCAAAGGTTATGGTGAATTTGCCTCCCTTCTCTTTAAGGGACATAAGGGCAATGTTTATATCATCAAGGCCGTAACTCTGAGCACCGGAGTCGTCAAGGTCCAGCAGCCCCCAGCCGTAGAGGTCAAAAATCTTAGGCATATCCCTTACCGGGTCGGAAGAGCCGTACAGGGAGCCTATGAGTTTTTTCTCAAGGTGAAAATCAAGAGCATTCAGTTCTATCTTCATAAGCGGATGCGGAGAGCCCACCATAACCACTGTACCGCCTCTTCTTACCGCCTCCATGGACCTTGCTATAGTCTCCTTCCCGGCCACGCAGTCAAAGACTATATCCGGGCCCACGCCGTCTGTAAGTCTTGCCAACTCCGCGGGGACGATGCTCGCGGCATGGTAATCAACAAGCCCTTCCTTCCATTTTTTCTTATCCTGCTCTATGAGGATAATCCTGCCTGCGCCGCGAAGCCTCAGGGCCTCTATTACGGCCATGCCAACACTGCCGCCGCCGACGACCATGGCAGTGGCCCCTTTGCACATAGCCGCGCCGGCGGTCCTGAAAACCGCCCCGAAGGCAGTTACAACAGAACATCCCGTGGCCGCGGCAACATGGAGCGGCACATCACGTGAGACCGCTACACAGCCCGTCTTGTATACAACGGTGTACTCGCTAAGAGACGATACACCGTTAAAGTGATAGATGTCCCTGCTTGATGAGTCGCAGAACCTTGTTGTACCGTCAGGCAAAAAACCCCTTCCACGGGGCCATGCCACGGAGCTGCAGAGGTGTGTCTGGTGATGCCTGCAGAAATAACACTCTCCGCAGTATGCGGCCCAGCTCAGCGCCACACGGTCGCCGCTCTTGATGTTCTTAACTCCAGGGCCCGTCTCCACCACCGTGCCGGCGCCCTCGTGACCGAGGACAAGGGGCATATTGTATCTCGTGTGCCCTGTAACGGCGTTAAGATCACTCCTGCAGAGCCCGGCCATCTCCATCTTCACAAGGACCTCATCAACGCCCGGAGGCTCCAGGCCTATCTCCCTTATGACCAGAGGAGATCCTTTTTTTTCCAGTACAGCAGCCCTTGTCCTTATGGCCACTCAGCCCTCCTTTCTCGCTACTACGTTATAAGACGCGGCGGAAAAACAGGGGTCCCGCCTGAGGGTAACTCCAAAATCAGTTATATCCCATCTAGTTATCTCACGAGCCGCCTCTGAGAGGGCGCTAAGGTCTTGGGCCTGCTTTGCGTAATCAATACGCTTTTGCAGCTCATAGCCCTTCTTATAGGTAGTATAGGACTTCTCCTTCACAGTAAAACCAGCGCCTTCGAGCATAGTGAGCATACTCCTCTCGCCGAGACTCTGAATATGCCATGGCCATATGCCCTCCTTCAGCAGCGCATCGCCGTCCTCGTCCCTTCTATGAGAAGGACAGACCCTGTAAGGATAGTAGTCTTCTTCCGGGGTGCTGAGGACAAGCGTGCCCCCTGGCCCGAGAAGCTCCCTTACCTCAAAGAGAAGCCGGCGCGGATCTGTGACGTGCTCAATAACATCCATTAGGAAAATAACATCAAAGCAGCCCTGGTTCTCCTTAAGCTCCGCGGCCTCGCCGGAGAGCACCGTAAGGTTCGGGGCCAGAGGCGACCAGGTCCGGCGCACAAAATCCGCCGTATCCGCGGACCTGTCGAGAAATACCACCTCTTTGGCGAACTTTGAGATTAGCAGCGAGCCGTAGCCAAGTCCCCCGCCTATATCAAGGACCTTCTTTCCACGCGCCGCGCCTATGCCGTAGGCATACTTCATGAAAATCTCAAGGTCGTGGCCAAAGCCCTCGAGTATCCCCAGGTTTGGACGCTCCCCTGAGACCTCAAGACCCTGCCCGGCATCCATAAGGCGCCTCACCACGCATGCAAGGGTCTCGCGTACCGTGGTTATTTCCTGTGCCCAGGGTACTATCGACTCTGCGGCAACTGCAGTATCAAGAGAAAAGGCTACCTCCGGGATGGCCTCCCTTACCTTGAATAAAGATGAGTTCACGGCCACGGCCTCACGGGCTATGATAGAGCCGAAGAGAAAGGCATTGGCCCTGAAGGTATTAAAGGGAAAGTAGGCCCTCTCATAGGGGGCAGCTGCCTTCTCGCACATAAAGGCTACTGCCTGTCTGCTTGTAACCCCGCCGTAATACTCCTCGTCAAGGATATGAACCTCTCTAAAGGAAAAGTTCTCTATAATTGCTCTAAAGGCCTCTCTCTGCTTGGATAGTATAAGGAGGTCCACCGCTCCCACGCCATTTTTGCCAAAGACATACTCCACAAGTGGAAATGCAAGCGGCAGGGATTCTGGAAGCATTACAATTGTTCCGGCCATCTCTCCCCCTTTATCCCGTAGATAATCATCTCTCTGCCTATTCCGTGTCTTGCCATAAGGGCGTACATATCCTTTTTGAAAGCCATCAGAGGAGGCGTGGAGAGCATGGTATCGAGATTTTTTCTCAGCCCGTGAGAACGTCTGCCCAGGCTCTGGTCGTCTACGTAGTTCTCGCCCATGAGGAGGAAAAAATCCATGGGAAAGGTAGCCGAGACCCCGGCGATAGTAAAACCAGCCTTGCGCATCAGGGCCTTCATGGAGTCAAAGGTAAAATAATTTATGTGATGGGGCGGGGCGAGCCAATATGGACTGTAACCAAGCGAATCCCTTAGAACCTTCTGCACGGGGCTGTAATCATTTGGCACTACAGCGCAGATAATGCCGCCTTGCACAAGGAGAGAATGGCTCTCCTGCAGTATGCCAAGGGGGTCTGCTACGTGCTCGAGGACCTCGCTTGCATGGATGGAGTCAAAGACATAGCCTTGTTTTTTGAGTTCATTACCCTCAAAAAATTCGTTCTTAACGGCAAGTCCCAGCCCCGCGGCATGCTCTGCCGCCAGTTTTGAGGGCTCTACTCCCAGGCACTGCCAGCCCCTACGGGCCGCCCTCTGAAGGAAAAAACCCGGGCCGCACCCGATGTCGAGGATCCTTCGTTCTCTGCCCAGCCTTGACTCCATAAAGTCCAGCCTCTCGTCATAGTTTATATTCCACCACTCCAGGTCCTCAAGGACAGACTTAATGAACGTGGGCTTTTCCTCCGTGAAGTACTCGTCCATGTACACCCTCTCCATATCCCTCTCATCAGGCAAGGGATCGATATGGACAAAACCGCACGATGAGCAATCCACTATGCTGTAGCCTTCATGGCTGTCTATGACAAGACCCTTATGGGCCTGCACCCTCTCTTCAACGGCCAAGGCTCTCACAGTCTCTGCCCTCCGCGTCTGTATAGTTCGGCTATGATGGAAGCTATCCTCCATGCCCCCTTGCCGTCTGTAAGAAGGCGCGCCTGCTCCGAGGCCTCCGTCCAGTAGCCGGCGTCCTCTGTAAATCTACGCGTAATGCCCAGTATATCCTCATGGGTAACGTCCTTATAAAAGCCAAGAGAGACGCCTGCCTTAAGTCTCACTAATGAGGCCAGGTCTTTTTCGTCTTCCATGTAATTGGAGAGGATAACGGGAGGCACGCCCATGAAGGCAAGCTCGTAGACAGTGGTGCCAAGAGAGGTAAATGCTATATGCGAACTCGCCATGAGCGGGGCCATGTCCTTTACACCGTGACGGAATGTCATCCTCTCCCCGTACTCCTCCTTAAAGGGCTCCATTGTCTTCATATGCGGATAATCCGGTCCAAGGACAACGGTAATATGAATATCATCCATGGTGCAGAGAGTTTTCAGGACCTTTAGTGTAATGTTATTGGAGTCGCACCACCCCATGGTGAGAAGGACTTTTAGAGGCAGGGAGTGTCTGCGCGGCTTCATGGCCTTTCTTGCCCGGAAAAAATTCTCTCCAACTATTACGAATTTACCCCCCCCATAGGGGTCCTTTGCCATGGGGTCAGCCATTAGGGCAGATGGCGTTATGGATAGGTCGGCCTTGCCCGAGGCCTTTGTGGGGTTATCTATAAGAAGTACCTTGGAGCCTTTTTTCTTAAAGGAATCTACATACTCCGAGACATCATCGTCTGTGTCCATGACCACCACACCGGCAGGCCCCTCGGCAAGGGCTGGCCTTCCGGTCTTGAACCTGCTCCAGCTAAAGCCGTTCTCCTCCACGAGCCCCGTGGCGGAGTTCTCACCCTCAAAGAGAAAATACACTGGCATATCCATTTCCTTAAGGGCCCGCGCCACGTTAATACTCCTCATCACATGCCCCATTCCTGTAGGGCCGCCGCCTTTTGTGAGAAACTTTATATACTCAGACATAACTTCATCTCCTCTTTAACAGAATCACCAAGGGCCGATTCCCTAACCTCCATGGCAAGCTCTAACGTCTTAACACCCTCACCAAGCCCTGCCATAACCGGAGCGCCTGTAGCAAGGGCCGATAAAAAACACTCCATCTCTTGAACATACATGGAGCTCACCTCAAAAGGAATTTCTCTGCTCTGCCACTTGCCTCCATCACCAATACATATCTCCTCTACTCCTCTTATGATATCGAACCTCATGGTGCCTTTTTCACCTACGATAACCATCCTGTGCTGGTCTGCCTGCTGCAGGAAATCAGTCTGCCAGCTCACATAAGCGCCGGAAGCCAGCCTCATGACAGCAAGGGCAAGGTCCTCTACATCAATCTCCAGGCTGCTCACCCTGGAGGTAAAGGCCTTTACCTCGGCCGCCTCGCCGAATAACCACCTCAGGTTGTCAAGTCCATGTATGCTGGTTAGCAGTACTCCGCCGCCAAGCTCCTCTCGCGCCGCGTAACCCTTCCTGTAATCCACACCCCTCTGCCAGTAAGGAAGATAAAAACCGCCAAAGTAATTAACATGATATACGCGGCCAATGATACCGGAGCTCAGGCGCTCTTTAATGGCCCTGATAACCGGATGAAACCTGTAACACATGGCCATCATCGCTGTAATACCATTAACGGATACGAGCTCTGCAAGTTCAGCCACTCCTGCCATAGTATGTGAGAGTGGTTTTTCAATAAAAAGATGGACCCCTTCGCGGGCGAGCCTCATGGCGCATGGCAGATGCAGGCTTGTTGGCAGGCAGATAATAGCGGCATATGGCCGCGCCTCAAGGGCTCTCCCAAGGTCTACCGCCAGGATGGGCCGTTGCTGGAGCCCCTCTGCGGCCTCGGCAAGACGCGCCTCGTCCCTCTCAAGGAGGACAAAGTCCCTTATGCCAAGGGCCTCGAGGTTTGATAGATGGCGTCTTCCAATAGAGCCGCAGCCGGCTACAAGAAACCTCTTCTCTCCAAGATCCGTCATCGTCTCACCCCCTGTCCCTGAAAACCTCTCCAACTACCTGACCCTCAAGAAAAGAGACGGGACTTACGCTCTGAAAGGCGCTTCGCACATGGCTGAAGGCCTCGTAGCAGACCTCTACTGTCCTCTCTATATCAGCATCGCTGTGAGAGTAGCTCGTAAAGAGCGGTCCTCCAAAGAGCACCCCTCTCTTTACCGTCTCCTGTAGAAAAAGACTCCGCATAACAGGGTCTGCCTCTCCTTTCTCGTTACGAAAAGAGAGCCCCGCTCTCGGAGGTCTTCCGGAAATCTCAAGATCAAGGCCCCACTCCGCTGCCGCCGTCTTCAGGCCGCTCTGGAGCTTCTGCCCCTTTTCCCATATATGCTCTATTACTGGTTCTCTCATAAGCGTCTCTATAGTGGCCTTTGCCGCGGCAAGCCCCGTTGTCTCACCGGAAAAAGTCATGGAGAAAAAGACCTCGTTAAGCACGGACATAAACTCACGTTTACCCACAAGGGCCGATACGGCCATGCCGTTGCCCATGCCCTTGCCAAAACAGGCAAGGTCGGGCACTACGTCAAATAGCTCCGCGGCCCCGCCAAGTGAGTACCTGAAGCCCGTTACCATCTCATCAAGTATGAAGAGGGCGCCCTTCTTTTTACAGAGCCTCGCTACGTCCTGAAGAAAATTCATCCTTGAGGTGAGGCTTATAACCGGGTCCGCGCCGGGGACTTCCATTATTACAGCGGCAATCTTGCCCTCATACTCATCAAATAGAGCGGTAAGTGTCTCCAGCCTGTTGTACTCAAAGGCGTGTATGAGCTCTCCCGTGGAGTCCGGTATGCCCCTCTTTCGAGGCGTTGTCACGGCATACCAGTCCTGGCATCCGTGATAGCCCGAGTACGCTATGTGGTCCCTGCCCGTGCAGGCCCTGGCAACCCTTATGGCAGCGCTTGTAACGTCCGAGCCGTTTTTTGCGAAACGCACCATCTCGGCGCATGGTATTACCTCGCAAAGAAGCTCTGCAAGCTCCACCTCAAGAGAATGCATGAGGGTAAAGGTGGTGCCTTTTCTCACTCTATCCACTACCGCGTCAACAACGCTCTTGTACCCGTAACCAAGGATAATGGGCCCCAGGGCCATGGGATAATCAATGTACTCATTACCGTCCACGTCCCATACATGGGAGCCCAGGCCCCGCTCAAGGTACATGGGGGTGGCGCCGAAGACGAACTGGTCAGGTCCCTTGCTCAGCGTCTGCGTGCCGGCAGGGATGAGCCTCGTAGCCCTCTCCCAGAGGGCCTCCGAGGCCGGGTATGAGTTCTTTAATGTTGTCATGGGCTATCCTCTATCCTTTCTCCAGAGTTCCTGCCCGTGAGGGCTGGGCCCTGGAAAACACCTCGGAAGCTGAGGGGGAAGGAGATGGAGAAAAAACGTCTCCTGCAAGAGACCTCTCATACCCCTCATTCCTTGGTGTCGATGAATTTATCTTTAATAAATCAGCATGTTTCGAGAGAAACTTTACTATTTCCTCAAAGTAAAATACCCTAAGCGGGCAGGCAAAACCTTTAAAAACCCTGCGCACGAACTCAAGGTCCCTGGCGTCATCAACGGTCCAGCGCATATGAGAGAGGTCTCTGGAGTGTCTCATGCTCCTTACGCAAAAACTCTCTGTATTCTTCCAGATATAAGGCGTAACGTGCTCTCGCTCAGAAGGGAGTCCCGCCTCAGAAAAAGCGCGGTTCAGGGCCTCCATGGAGAAGACCTCGGTATCAAGGCCGTCTGGAAATGAGCTGTCAAGGCCCACGTAGTCAACCCCTTCACCCATCTCTCTACCGCTCAAGTACTGCTCTATAACCCTCTCAATAACAAGAGGGTCTATCATGGGGCAATCCGAGGTAACGCGCACCACTGTACGTGCGCCATGGGCCAGCGCGGCGCCTCGGTAGCGGGCCAGCACATCGTCAAGGGGGCCCCTGTAAGAGAGTACTCCGGCATCAAGACACCAGCGCGCCAGGATATCGTCGGAAGGGTGCATACTTGTAGCAACGACAATCTTGTCTAGGTTTCTAACGGAGCGAAGACGGTTTACGACGTGCCATAACATGCTTCTGCCAGAGATGTCACTCATGACCTTTCCGGGCAGTCTATTGGAGCTCATCCTTGCCTGCACAATGGCCACAACAGGCCTCATCATCTCCCTCTCAGTATTCATCCGCAGAGGTCCTCCCATCCAAGGGGCATGTCCTTTGTAAGGTCTCTGGCGGCTCTCCTGCCAAGGACGTCTTTCAAGGCCTTTGGCTGCAAGCCGTAGGCGTGCCGCACAAGCTTCACCATCTCACCCGTTATGGGGGTGTCTTTTTTTATATCCACATTAACGTATATGCCCCGTCTGGCCCCTGTCCTCTCAGATAGCTCCTCTTCCGATGGTTTTTTAACGGGGCTTCCCAGGGCCACTTCCAGGCGGCGAATCTCACGCACCATGAGCTCAAACTCCCCGGGCTCCATGGAGCTTGCGTGGTCAGGGCCGCTCATCTTTCTGTCAAGGGTAAGGTGTTTCTCTACAATTGTGCCGCCCATGGCAACGGCGCCAAGGGCCACGGCCAAACCCGGCGTGTGGTCGGAGATGCCAACAGGACAGTTAAAACGCTCCGAGAGGGTTGCCATGGCCCGCAGATTAACGTTCCTAAAATCCGGCGGGTAGAGTGAAGAGCAATGGAGCAGGGCTATCTCAGAGGCGCCGGCCTCCTTGAGTACGGCGACGGCCTCCTCTACCTCGTTCATATATGAGGCCCCTGTAGAGAGGATAACGGGACGGGCGTATGAGCCAACCACCCGAAGGAGCGGTTCGTTATTAATATCTCCGGAGGCTATCTTAAAGGCTTTCATCCCTGCAAGATAGAGCAGCTCGGCTGCCTGGTTGCTAAAGGGGGTGGACAAAAAGTCCATGCCAAGTGACTCTGCGTGATTCTTGAGCTCAAGGTGCCATGGCCATGGCATTGCAAGACCGGCGAGCATGGAAAAGGCCGGCTCGCTCTCCCAACCTCCCTTGCCGTCAGGGCGGAGCGGATTGAGAAGCCCCTCGGCAGTAAATGACTGAAATTTTACGGCAGATGCTCCGGCAAGGGAGGCGGCCTCGATAAGCTCTCTTGCAGCATCAAGACTGCCATTATGGTTGGAACCGGCCTCGGCTATGATATAGGTCCTCTCACTGCCGCCCACAAGGTGGCTTCCTATCTTAATCTTCTCTCTCATACCGCCTTCTTTCTCTTTTGAGATTGTGCCCTCGAAAGGGTGGATATAACGGACTCTGCTATGTACTTTACAGTCTTATCAGAGAGGGACGGGAATATGGGAAGGCTCGCCTCCATGGCAAAAAAGCGCTCAGCCTCTGGAAAATCCCCGCGATGATAACCAAAACGCCTCTTATAATATGGCTGAAGATGCAC
Organism: Thermodesulfobacteriota bacterium; assembly: GCA_046753945.1. Lineage (GTDB taxonomy): Bacteria > Desulfobacterota > GWC2-55-46 > GWC2-55-46 > JADFVP01 > JAJRZX01. Next base: position 14,914 of record JBHHUW010000008.1, on the reverse strand, counting down.
AGGTATATAGTGCACCTGCAGGGCTATGCCCTTCTCGAGCATCAAGGCAAACCACCTTTGTTTATTTATGCCAAGTCCCTTGAAATCTATTCTAATGGGGTATAGATGCCAGGCGCTCTCGCATCCCTGTGGCTCGAAAGGGGTTTTCAGCAGGTCCCCGCAGCCTGAGAAGAGCCTCCCGTAGAGGGCCGCTATCTCCCGCCTTCTCTTCATAAATGACCCTATTTTTTTCAACTGCGCCAGGCCCAGGGCGCATTGAATATCGGATATCCTGTAATTAAACCCCAGTGACCTCATCTCGTAATGCCAGGGAGGCCAGTGCCGGCCCCTGGAAGGGGTCTTTGTAATGCCATGTGAACGAAGTTCCTTAAGCCGCATGTAGAGCCCACGTTCGTTAGTGGTTACGGCCCCGCCCTCGCCCGTTGTAATGGACTTTACGGGATGAAAACTGAAGACCGTCATATCAGAGCCATAACAACTTCCTACCATTCGCCATCTGCCGGAACTATCCCGCCACCTTGCGCCAAGACCATGACAGGCATCCTCAATGATAAATACATCTCCGCTACCGGCGCAGACGCGGAGTTTCTCCATGGGAAGAGGCTCGCCTCCGTAATGCACGGGAATAACGGCCCGTACATCATAGGACATGACCTCCTCAAGTTTCTCAAGATCAACGGCGCCGCTGGCGGCATCAATATCCACAAAGACAGGGGTGCCCCCTGCGTGAAGAATGGAATTGGGTGTTGCTACAAAGGTATTGGGAACTGTTACGGCCCTCTTGCCATCCGTTATACCCGCCGTGAGGCAGGCCAGATGCAGGGCAGCCGTGCCGCTTGAGCAGGCCACGGCGTATCTCGCGCCGGTATAACGGGCAAGGGCCTCCTCAAAGGCCTCTACATAAGGGCCCTGAGTTAGACAGGGTGAATCAAGGACCTCAAGTACAGACCTTGTATCTTCCCCGTCTATTGTTTGGCCTCCGTATGCGATAGGTCTTTTTGACATTGCTATCAAACTCCCTGATGATCTTGTTGAGCTGAAATCTGTCGAGCTTCATCTCGTTAGAATCGCTGGAATAAGTAAAACCCTCGGGGACCCTTGAGCCTTTCTTTTTTTTCTCGGCGCCCCACCATGGGAAATGGGGCTCAACTACAAAGTGGTCATCATACTCAAGGGTGTGCCTTCCGTCTTCTTTTGAGATGAGCACCTCGTGCAGTTTTTCTCCGGGCCGTATGCCTATGAGGTTAAAGGTACACTCAGGCACGATGGCCTTTGCCACATCAACTATTGGGGTGCTCGCTATCTTGGGCACGAAAATTTCACCGCCTCTCATGCGTTCAAGGGACTTCAAGACAAAATCAGCGCTCTCATCCAGGGTTATCCAGAACCTTGTCATTCTCTTGTCAGTAATAGGCATAACACCTGTCTTTTTCATCTTTAGGAATAATGGGATGACGCTGCCGCGGCTCCCGGCCACGTTGCCGTAACGAACCACGGAAAAACGCGTGGGCTTACTGCCTGCATAGGAATTGCCTGAGACAAAGAGCTTATCAGAGCAGAGCTTTGTGGCCCCGTAGAGATTAACGGGATTTACGGCCTTGTCCGTAGAGAGGGCCACTACCTTCTTGACGCCCGCGTCCATGGAGACGTCGATGATGTTCTTAGCCCCCAGTATATTGGTCTTGATAACCTCGAAAGGATTGTACTCCGCCGCGGGGACCTGCTTAAGGGCAGCTGCGTGGATAACATAATCAACACCCTCAAAGGCCCTGTAGAGCCTCTCCTTATCCCTTACGTCGCCGATAAAAAAACGCAGCAGCGGGTTCTTGAACTTCTCGCTCATCTCGTACTGTTTTAACTCGTCGCGGCTGAGGATAATCAGCTTGCGGGGCCTGCAGCTCTCAAGGATTATCTCGGTAAGCTTGTTGCCAAGAGAACCGGTGCCGCCTGTTATCAAAACTGTCTTGTCTTCAAGATACATGGAAAACCTCCTTTTCTCCCTGTAATTCAATGCAACATGCATGCCAGAGCGCGGCAGGGCCTGAAGGCCAAAGATGGGCGGTATTGGCAATGAAAATATGCAGACAAAAGGGGAGGGAATACTATGAGGTAAGGCAATTAGACAAAAAAGTGACACCACGGGCAAGCTGCACTCTGACAGGCTGGTAGTGAAAAGCCCGTAGGAAAAAGGCAGGTATAGATGAGATAAAGATGGTTATATACGAGGCTGAGCAGGGGTAAGACCGGGTTCAATGGTTATGAGACCAAGGGCTACTTCGCGGCGCTCCTGGACTCTGAGATTCCCTCAAGCTCTACCTTGAACTTGCAGGGATACTCATCGCGGTCTATTATGCACTGCATGGCCCTCATTTTCTTATGGTTGAAGAGGATGGGGGCCTTGAGGTTAAGGCTCACGGAACCCTTCTGCACCGAGGCCGCCACTATTACAAATACGACGATTGAGACGGTCTCGGAGGCAGAGAGCCTGGTAAGGTAACGCTCCCTGAAAGGCACGATATAGTCGGCCTTGAAGAGCGTGGGAAAGGTAAGCAGAAAGGCTACCTCAGGGTCGTCAAGGGATTGAAGCCACTTAAAGACACCGCCGCTGTCGTGGTCAATAAGGACAAAATCTCTTAGACCCTCAAAACCAGGTATAGCGCTTACAAAACGTATCACCTTATCATCGGTTACCTGCAAGGGGCCGAAACGGGCCGAGGCAAATTCCCTGCTACTTTTTTTCCCTTTCTCAATCTTCATCTCCGTTCTTCCTCCCTCTCCCGGGTTAATATGTCTACCGCGCTCACCAAGGAGGCGGCCCTGTTCTCGTTCTGTATCTTAAGGTAGACCTCTTCTCTGTGGATGGAACGCCCCGGCGGGGCGCTGATACCAAGCTTTACCTGATGCTCCCTTACCTCCACAACTACTACCTTAATATCATCATCAATTAAGATAGCCTCATCTTTCTTTCTTGTCAGGACCAGCATAGACGCCCTCCTTGGCTACATTAATAGACCTCTTGTCTTCGCGCTCTATGAAGGCTGAGTCTCAGGGTGGGGAAGATGCGTATTAAAGAAAGTGCAGCAGGCTCTGGCTGAATATCTTGGCCGAGGAGCTCATGGCCGCGTTAAGGGCCATGTTGCCGAGCTGAAGCTCAGAGATTACCGTTGTTATATCGGCGTCCTCAATGGTGGAGATGCTTATCTTGAGATCCAGCTTGAACTGTGTGAGAGATTCTCTTGTGCTCGATAGCCTGAGATTTCTACCGCCCACCTCGGCCGTTGTGTTGGATATCTGAATGGAGGCGCTCTCAAGGCTCGTTATTGACGAGGCAATACCCGCGGCATCGTTAGCGTTAAGGGCCGTTATCATATCCGTAACTATCTGAAATACATCCACGCCGCCTCCGGCGCCCTTAAAGACCTTCTCGCCGTTTATGCCAAGGGTCATGGAGCTGTTTGCGTTGATATTTATCACACGCTCGCCGGAGTCTCCGGTGTAGAGACCGCTTGCGTCAAAGGGAGGCGCATCGGTCTTATTGCCGGCAAAGATGTATCCGCCCTCAAAGCTGGTGTTGCCAAGTGAACGGAGCCCCTCAAAGAGGCTCCCGGCCTCAATGGCGGCTACCTTTCTCATATCCTGGTTGGCCGTATCAGTGGCGTTAAGGACGGCCAGCTCCTTTAGCCTTGAGAGAATATCTGTAGCGTCGGAGAGGGCGTTCTCAGCCACGCCAAGATATGAGACCCCGGAGTCCACGTTTCTCTCATACTGGTCAAGCCTTGAGAGAAGGGATTTTGAGTCAAGGAGTTTTCCTACTCTTGCCGGATCATCAGAGGGGGTGGATATCTTCTTTCCAGTGGCAAGCTCCCTCTGGGTCTTGAAGAGGCTCTGGTACTGTCTGTTGATGTCCCTTATATAGGTATCATAGAGTATATTAGTGGTTACCCGCATAATTGTCCTCTTACCTTACATATTAAGCAGCGTATTGAACATCTCGCTAACCGTGCTCAGGAGCCTGGCAGAGGCCTCAAAAGCCTTCTGGAGCTTAATCATATCAATAGCCTCCTCATCCATTGATACTCCGGAGACGGAATCCCTCTGAATCTGTATCTGCGCAAGTACGCTCTCCTTGACACTGGCGTTATTCTCGGCGTCATTGGCCCTGGTCCCTGTATCAGAGACAAGTCCCTGGTAAAAAGAGGCAAAGGTAGAGCCCTGCACAAGGGGTTTATCGCGAAGCCCTGAGAGGGCAAGGGCGTTAGTATTATCTCCCGGAATTCCCGTGGCCGTGGCCGAGGCCGCAATGGCCGAGGTATTTGTAATAGAGACCGAGATGTTCATGGCAGCGCTATTTGTAGCGCTGATGCTGAAGGTATCACCTGCCGCAGGAGCCGTAGGGCTGTCCGTAACCGTAACGCTAATGCCGTCAAAGGTTATGGGCGACCCGGATGTATAGGCCCCCGAGGCTGCAACGGTATTGCTCGTAAGGTTTACAACCACGTAGCTGGCGGGCCCTGAAAACCTTACCTCGTAATCATCAAGGGTAAGCAGCGAGGGGTCTGTAACACTGCCCCCGGAGATAAGGGCGCCTCCCGTATTCTGGCTCATCTTCGCAGTATCAATTATCATGGGGGTAAAAAAATCAATACCCGTGCTGCCGTCAAGTCCAAAGCCGGCCCTGTGCTGTACATTTACCTCTTTAATAATAGTAGCCGAGAGGAGGTTGAGGCTCTCAAGGGCCCCGGTGAGGTCGTTCATACCGTCAACAAAACCCTTCAGGCTGCCTGATGCTACTGTGCTGCCAAGGTCGGCCCCCTTGTAGGTAACCTCGGTAATAAGATTGTTGTTGCTATTAACGCTTGTGGAGAGGTTCGTGGAAGTAACGCCTGCCACAAGCGAAAAGCCGCCGTCAGTAACTACATCAATAACACCGGGGGCGCTCTCTATGGTGGTGATGCCTATTTTCTCGGCAAGCTCACCAAGAAGCAGATCCCGCTTATCCATGAGATCATTACTTGAACTACCGTTAACGTTCAAACCCTGAATCTGCTTATTAAGGGCCGCTACCTCTGCCGAGAGATTATTAATATCCTTTACAATGCCGGCTATCTCTACGTTTACATTGGTTATTTCACGTCTTAGACGCGCATCCATGTTCTTGAAGGCATCGCCGAGGACAATGCCGCTTGAGAGAAGGGCCTGTCTTGCGGGCCGTGACGAGGGGTCTGAGGAAAGCTCCTCGAAAGAATTAAAGAAATTATCCAGGGGCTTGCTTATGCCTGCGCCGCCAAGGTCATTAAGTATGCCCTCAAGGTCCTTTAGTATGCCGGCGTGCGACGAATCAGCGCTGAGCCCGCTCCGGGCGTCATTTAGCTGCAGGGCGATAAAGCTGTCGTAGACCCTCTCTACACCCACTACATCAACTCCGGTACCGAAATAATACCCGCCAAAGCTCACCGGGTCTTTTGCCTCTTGAACTGCCCTCTGCCTTGTATACCCAGGGGTGTTCACGTTGGCGATATTATGAGAGGTTACGTCAAGGGCCTCCTGCGAGGCGTTCAACCCTGACCTCGCTATGGAAAATATTCCATTAAGAGATGGCATATTAAACCCCCTTTCTATACCTGGCGCCCCTAACGGTCTTCCCGCCTACAAGGCCCGTGGACTCGTATGTGCCCCTTAAAAAAAAGGCCTCGAGAAAATCAAGGCTTCGGCCCAGATTCTCAAGGCTTGCTCCTATGAGGAGACTATTACGCTTGTTCATGGCCGCCGTCTTCTCCATGGCCGCAAAAAGGGCTCTGCCTGCTTCAGTAAGGCTGGACTTTTCCAGACCTTCTAATAGGCCCGTAAGAGCGGTAAGGCCCTTTGCCCCTTTGCCGCCCCCGCATTTACGAAGCATGGAGGCCACCATGGCAGAGCGCCCGGCAGATACCTTCCTAATATCAGCGAGTATACGTTCTTTATTGGATAATAATTCGTAGAGAGACTTATAATCCCTTGATATTACAGCCTTTTGCTCCTCTTCAAGGACCGATTGAAGCTTAAAATACATATCGGTCTCCATGGAGAGTCGCTCTAAGAGAGGACCTGTCTCCATGGATTAATCGAGGTGATGAGAATTTTTGTAAAAGTGTATGGCCTTCTTGATGATGGACTCGGCTACCCTGGCCGACTTCATATTATACTTGCCCTCGTCGATGGCGTTCTTTATACGCTCTATCTTCTCTTCACGCACCTCTGGCGAGGCCTCTACGAGTTTTCTGAGATTGGCAAGCTTTTTTGCCTTACCCGAGACATCCACGCGGTCGGCCAGCGCCACGGCCCTGGCCTTCTTTGGCCGTGCCTTCAGCTCAGCCCTACTCTCCTGCAGCCTGGCCTGGGCATCGATTAATGGATTTTTGCCGGTAATCTTCATATTAACCTCCCCTGATTTTTCACTTCATATTATGTAACGGCCATAGCCTTAAAAAGCTTTAGCCTTTTTTTGATATTTTTCTCTTCTCTCTTAATAGACCTCTTAAACCTACTTGCATGAGAGCAACGTAAAGGGCCGCTTTTACAGAGCGGCCCTTTACGTTAAGAGGCTACAAGGTATGGTGATGGTTCTTATAGAAGTCTACGGCCCTTGTATAAACCTGCTTTGCTATGCGGGCTGTTCTGTCATTTATCCTGCCGTCTTCATTGCCTTCCTTTATAAGCTCCTTGAGCTCTTCCCTTGCCTCCGGTGATGTCTTGAGAAGTTTAACTACGTGCGCGAGTTTTTTAGCCTTTGCCGATAGGTCCACCCTCTCGGCGAAGTTTGCTACTTTTGCATTATCAAGGCCGCGTCCCAGCTTTGCCTTTACTGCGCCTCTTACGCCGGGATGCCTCTTCACCGCCTCTACAACCGGATTACTGACTGCTATTTTCATAGTACCCTCCTTTTTTTTTGTCCATATTAAGACAGTGTGGAACCAAAAGACTTTTATTTTAAAAGCAACTTGACATTGGGAGCCGGCCTCTTATCCACTGTACCTTCATTGCCTTTAAAACCTTTGATAAGCATCTCGCCAAGACCAAGCCCTCTGCCAGAAGCCATCTCCCTTGAGATCTCCCAGTCAAAGAGCGATGTATATACGTCCTCTCTCATTCCGTCGCCAAGGAGCCCACTCTTTGTAATGGTAGAGCGCATGTTCTTAAGCATCTCGTTTATGAAGAGGGCCTCAAAATCAAGGACAGCCTTCTTGAGCTTCTGCGCCTTAAGCCCGGCCCTGGCATGATCATCCTTCAATAGACTGGCGCCAGCAATAGCCTTAAGTTCACCCATATTCTGCTCCCGTATCAGATAACCTCAAGCTCGGCGTGCAGGGCTCCAGCGGCCTTAATGGCCTCCAGTATGGCTACAAGATCCCTTGGAGTGACGCCTACAAGGTTAAGGGCCCTCACCACATCCTTCAGCCGTACGGCCTCTGGAAGGACGATAAGCCTGGATTCCTTTTCCTTTACACCAAGGACGCTCTGGGGCTGAACCACGGTCCTGCCCGCTGCCAGCTCATTTGGCTGTGAAATAAGGTACTGCGTCTTTATCTCAATGCTGATATCTCCATGAGATACGGCCACCTCGGAGATGGTCACATTGGCGCCAAGCACCACAGTGCCCGTGCGCTCATTAATAATCACCCTGGAGACGGCATCAGTAGAGACCTCAAGCTGCTCTATCATCGAGATATAAGAGTAAAGGCCCTGTTTTAATCCCTCTGCCACGGAGATGCTTACCGTGCCTGCGTCAAGTGGGGTGGCGGCTCCCTCGCCGAGGCTCGAGTTTATCACCTCTGCAAGCCTCTCTATGGTGGTAAAATCAGGCTCACGAAGCGTTAGCAGCAAGGAGCCCCCTCGGCCCATATGAAAGGGTACGGCCCTCTCTACAAGGGCCCCGCCGGGAATTCTGCCTGCTGTCTGATGGTTCTTCTTAAGCGAGACGCCCGAACCGCTGGCGAGAAAACCGCCAAGAGATACGGGCCCCTGGGCGCTGGCGTAAACGCGGCCGTCGGCGCCCTTCAGAGATGTCATTATAAGGGTGCCTCCGTTAAGGGACTTTGAGTCCCCAACAGAAGAGACCAGGACATCTATCCTGCTTCCGGGCCTCACAAAGGGAGGCAGCTCGGCCGTAAGCATAACAGCGGCAACATTCTTTACCTTTATAAGATTAGGCGATATCTTTATCCCCATCTTTACGAACATATTTGCAATGCTCTGCTTCGTGTACACTGCGCCGCTCTTGTCACCTGTGCCGTCAAGGCCCACGACAAGGCCGTAGCCAACGAGATGGTTTGTCCTTACGCCCTCGAAAAAGGCGATATCCTTTATCCTCGAGGCCCGCGCCGGGGTAAAGAGGCAGAGACATGCTATGAGGGAGATTATCCCCTTTTTAAAAAGGCCAGACATTATCCAGTATCCTCATCATCCATCCTGGGCTCTGTTCATCGGATATTACACCCCTTCCTGAATACTCTATGCGGGCATCAGATATTAGAGTGGAATCAACGCTGTTATTCACGCTTAAGTCCTCGGGCCTTATGATGCCGCTAAGCACAAGGTACTGATGCTCGTTATTTAAAATGGTGTCCTTTTTACCCTCTATGACAAGGTTGCCGTTACCGAGCACCTCGACTACCCTTGCCGTCAGACTGGCCTTGAACTGGCCAGAGCGCTTCGTGGTGCCCGACCCGTCAAAGGCCGAATCATAATCACTTGCAACCTCAGGGCTGAAGGGCTGACCCTGACCGAGAAGATCGCTCATACCTAATTTAAGAGGCAGACCAAAGAGTTTCTTAACTGCAATGTCATTACTCGATACCCTTGATGTGCTCGTAGTGGCCTCTCTCGTGGCGCTGGTCTTCTCTTGTATGGTCACCGTTACCGTATCGCCTACGTTCCTTGCCCGCAGATCCTGAAAGAAACTGTTCCTTGAGGTCTCACCCGGCCATATGGAACCGGCGGTCATTACATAACCCTTGCCCTGCATGGGTATGGTAGATGTATCTATGCTCGTTGGCGCTGGTGTAGCGCAGCCAGCAAGAGCTGCCAGGCAGAGCAAGTACAGCACACTGTATTTTTTATCCCTTATCCTCATCAAAACCCTCTATCCTTAAGGTCCACGGCTATCTGCGCCCTGCCGGAGACCACACCCGTTATCTCCCTGCCGCCCCGGGTTCTGGCCTTTATAAGGGTTCCCATGGAACCGCCTGTAATGGCCGTGGCCCTGGACCTTACTACAATAACTCCTCCCTCGCCGAAGACCTCCACGCTCTGACCACGCTTTACGAGCATAGGGTTTACAAGGTAATCATCGCGCACAATCCTGCCTCCCTGTATGGGCCGCCTGGCCTCCTTGCCTACCACTCCACTAAGAGAGAGCGCAGCTTTTGCAGGTATCTCAGAGATGTCCCTCTTGGAGAGCTTAACGTCTTCAGGGCCAATCTCGGAGCGCATCCTAATGGGGCCATGGGCAACCACTACATCACGAAGGACCTGAACATCGGCTACTGCCACCACGGTCCTCATACTCCGGCCGCCTTGTAAGAGTGTTACATTAAAAGAGACCCTGCCCGTAGTCTTCGCTCCATTTCGTGATGAGACGATGAGGTTATCAAACTCACCCACTTTGAGGCCATCGCCCTTGACCTCAATATTCTCTACTTTTATAGTGGCCCCCGGCCATCTGCCGTTACCGGCAATATAATCGTGGAGTCTCTCCTCAAGAGTTATCTCCCCGGCATGGGCATCTGCCGTAATAAAGACCAGAAGACCAAGTATAAGGGCAAAAACCTTCATATAAGTATTACCTCTTCATAGAGTTGGAAGCCTGCAGCATCTCATCAGCCGTCTGAATGGCCTTGGAGTTAATCTCATAGGCCCTCTGCGCCACTATCATATCCACCATCTCTTCAACAACGCTCACATTGGAGGTCTCTATAAAACCCTGGGCAAGTGAACCAAGGCCATCGGTGCCCGGCGCCGCGGTAACGGCGTCCCCTGATGAGGCCGTAGAGGTAAAGAGGTTTTTTCCAATGGGTTTCAGACCCCCGGGGTTTACAAAGCGGGCAAGCTCAATATTGCCCACCTCCGTGGGGGTGGAGACACCGGGCTCTGTTACGGAGACTATGCCGTCGGCGCTTATGGTTATGGTAAGAGAGCTATCGGGTATGCTTATCTCCGGGTCAAGGGGGTATCCGTCGGAGTTCACAAGGCGCCCCGCGTTGTCCACCTTCATCTGCCCGTTTCTTGTATAACCCACCTCACCGTCGGGTTTCAGTATCTGAAAAAACCCGCCGCCCTCAATGGCAAGGTCAAGGGGGTTTTCCGTCTTCTGGAGGTTGCCCTGCGTAAAGAGATGCTCCGTTGCCACGGTTCTTACGCCCTGACCAACATTAAGACCCGTGGGTATCTGCGTTGAGGGCGATGACGAGGCACCGGCGGACTTTATCTCCTGATAGAGCAGGTCCTGATAATCAGGTCTGGATTTCTTAAAACCAACGGTATTGACATTGGCAAGGTTGTGGGCAATCATGTCCACACGCAGCTGCTGCGCCTCCATGCCCGTTGAGGCTGTCCACAGGGCCCTTAACATTGCACACCTCCGCTATTGGATTCCTTTAATTTACCTCTGCCTTTAAGTCCTGCCCGGCATCCGTCTCTACGCATTATTACTTTCATCAGACTTTTTTTAACCTCTACTATTACATTCTGTTAAGGCCTGCAAAGCTCTCTGCCGCTTCTCCTGCGCATTATTATTAATCTGAGGCCTTTTTCGCTTCTACTACTACAATTTGTTAACGCCTGCAAGGCTCTCTACACCTTCTCCTGCACATTATTATTAATCTCAGGCCTTTTTCGCTTCTACTATTACAGTCTCTTAACCCTGCACACCTGCCGATTTTTCCAGTAGACATCTGATTATTCTCAGACCCTGCCCACCTCTTCTATGGCCTTTCTGCTCATCCCGTCAATGGCCTGAATGAGCTTAACCTGCGTCTGATAAGCCCTGAGGTTCTCCATCATGGTGACCATCTCTTTAAGGGCGCTGACGTTGGAGCCCTCGGTAAAACCCTGCAAGACCTTTGTATCAGACCCCTTCACCGGGCCGGGAGCGCTCTTGCCTGCGTTGTACAGACCACCCTCGTACCTTAGCAGGCTCATATCCTTGAAACTCACGATCTTTAGCCTCCCTGCGACAACACCCTTCTCTGATATGGCCCCTGATGAGTCTATCTCCACCCCTGAGCCAGCGAGCTTTATTGGTCCTCCCTCGCCGAGGACGAGAAAACCTTCCTTTGTGGCGAGCCTGCCGTCATCATCTATCCTGAAGTCACCCTGTCTCGTGTACCGCTCCCCGCGCGGCGTCTTTACCACGAAAAAACCATTACCCTCTATGGCCATATCAAGGTCTCTGCCGCTCCTTGTCATAGCCCCGCCGCTCATATCATTTACCGCCGGGCCGGGAGCGGAAAAAGCCCTTGAGACCTGCCGGGCAGGAGCCACCACCTTGAAGGTTGGCCGTAACTTCTTAAAACCAATAGTATTTATATTGGCGAGGTTGTTGCTTCCCGCGTTCAGCTTCTCTACGCCAGTTGTGAGCCCTGAGAGGGCAACAAATATGGATCTGTCCATTTACTCACCTCTAAAAAAAACTTCCTGCGAGTTAAATGACGCAACAACTGTGCCAGATGAGGGAAATATGTACTGTAAGGGCCGGAGAGCTGTAAAAAGGAGGGATTATAAAGATTTTTTACAAAAAGGCGCAGAAAACTGCCCGCGGCCGGATACTACTGGCTACGGGCAGTTTTTGCTCACCCGAATCCCCCTGGGGGGAATTTTTTACCACTTTTACCTAAACAAAGACCACACGATTGCGGCCCGTGGCCTTTGCGCTGTACAGGGCTTTATCAGAGGCCTCTATGAGTTTGTCCACATCCTCACGGCCGCTCCATGTGGCAAGACCTATGCTTACCGTACACTGGATACTAATATTATTATGGATAAAGGGCTCGTCCTGTATCCGCTCCCGTATCCTCTCACAGACAATCATGGCATTGGACTCTTCAGCGCCGGGAAGGATTAGAAGAAACTCCTCACCTCCATAACGCCCCACATAATCATAAGGCCTTATAGAACCCGATATACGCGAGACGCACTCCTTTAGTACAGCGTCTCCTGCCTGATGTCCGTAGTTATCATTAACAGCCTTAAAATGGTCAATATCGAGCATGGCTATGCTGATACTCTTTCTCTCCCTCTCGGCGCGGTTGAGCTCCCCGTCAAGATGACTGAAGAGGGCCCGCCTGTTAGCTACTCCCGTAAGGGAGTCCGTGCGCGCCTGCTGCCTTATCTTCTCTTTTGCCAGAAGGAGCTCGCTCTGAAGTTTGATAACCCGCGAACCCGCCTTGACGCGGACCTCAAGCTCCTGGCGGTTAAAGGGTTTTATAATGTAATCATCAGCGCCGGCGCTCATTCCCTCCAGGATGTCGTCCTGAGCGCTGTTGGATGTGAGGAGGATTATATATGTATACTCCTCAGAGCCTGTAGCCCTCACCTTTGCACAGACATCAAGGCCGCTAAGCCCCGGCATCATCCAGTCCAGGACAGCAAGGCGCGGTGGGGAGTCCTTCTTGAGCTCTTCCCATGCCTCCTGGCCGTCAGCCACTGAGATTACGTCATAACCAAGCTTGGCAAAAACAGCGCCCAGCATGCGCCTTGACGTGGAGTCATCTTCTGCTACGAGAATCTTCATTACAAACTACCTCCATCATTAACGTGCTTTGTTGATTGTGGCTCTATGCCAGACAGAGACCTCGCCTCAGCTACAAAGTCACCAAGCGCAGCCTCAAGCAGAGGTCTTACTGCCAGAGCCTCCGCAACCTGCCCGGACTTTGCATGCTCTTCCATGATAATTGCCTTATCTCTCATGGCAAGAGCCCCCACATTGCCGCAGGCGCCCTTTATAGTATGGGCCAGCCTGCGAAGCTCTGCCACATCGCAGTCGCTCTTCCAGTCTTTTACTGCCGCTATCTGGGCGGCCATGTCTACGATGAACTCCTCCATAATCTCGCCGGCAATCTCCTCATCGCCCATGAGACGCTCAATGAGACCCTGCCAATCAAAGACAATACCGCCCTCCTCCTCATCCTTTTTTACATGCTCCCACTCTTCAGGAACTACCTTCTCCACAAGTATCTTTTCAGCATCCACCTCAGCAGTGGGTTCATCTCCTCTCTCTTCACTGGCTGCTCCTTTCTTTGCCCACCTCTCTATGATAGCACCAAGGTCCTTTGCCTTTACGGGCTTGGATATATAATCATCCATGCCCGCCTCCAGGCACTTTTCCCTGTCCCCGGTAAGGGCGTTGGCCGTCATGGCTATTATGGGTATGGAGGAATCGCGTACAGAGGACTCGGGGCCGCGTATACTGCGGGCAGCCTCATAGCCGTCCATCTCCGGCATCTGGCAATCCATGAGCACAATGTCGTATGGCACTGTCTCAAGGGCCTTTACAGCCTCAAGACCGTTGGCAGCCACATCGGCCCTGCAGCCCAGTTTGCGGAGTATGCCTACGGCCACTTTCTGATTGGTGACATTGTCCTCGGCAAGGAGTATGCGGAGGTCCAGATTCTTTTTCTCCTCAATACTATGGCGCGTAATTATACCACCGGGCCGCTTCTTCGATGGAAGGAGGTTCCTTTCGTGGACAAGGGCAAGGCAGTCATATACACGCGACTGCTTAATGGGTTTCGTGAGGTAGCCCGCAAAACCAAGCTTCTCAAGGCGCGCCGCGTCTCCGCGCTCTCCCATGGAGGTCATCATTACAAGGGCGGTGTTGCTTATATCCGGGTCCTCCTTTATAAGCCTGCCGAGGTCTTCACCGTCCATGCCCGGCATCTGCATATCCAGCACGCATATCTCATAGGGCCTTTTTTCCGCCGCGGCGGCGCGCAGCATGGCAAGGGCGGTCTGGCCATCAGCGGCCTCATCATGTGAGATACTCCACGAATCAAGATACAGGCCTATAAGACGGCGGTTAGTAGCATTGTCATCTACGGCCAGGACCCTCACTCCCTGAATATCACCGGCATTCCAGCGAGATTTTTCCAGACTCTCTGACCTCTTAAAAGAGGCCGTAAACCAGAAGGTGGAGCCCTTGCCCGCCTCGCTCTCTGCCCCCATGTGGCCGCCCATCATTGCGGTGAGTCTCTTTGAGATGCTGAGGCCAAGCCCCGTGCCTCCGTATTTGCGCGTAGTGGATGCATCGGCCTGAGTAAAGGCATTAAAGAGGCCTCCTATCTTATCTTCAGGGATACCAATACCTGTATCCTTAATCTCAAAGCAGAGTAAAACGTTGTCCGCAGCTTCCTTTGCAAGGCTTGTCTTCACCACAACCTCACCGCTGGAGGTGAACTTTATGGCATTGCCCGCAAGGTTTGTTATAATTTGCCTCACCCTTCCGGGGTCTCCAATGAGACGCCACGGCACAGAAGGTTCTATTTCACAGATGAACTCAATACCCTTCTCATGGGCGCGCATGGCCAGCAGATCGCAGGTATCCTCTACAACCCCCCTGAGGTTGAACTCAACACTCTCAAGCTCAATCTTGCCGGCCTCTATCTTGGAAAAATCAAGTATGTCATTAATAAGCGTAAGCAGGCTATCGCCGCTCTTCTGTATGGTCTCGGCATACTCCATCTGCTCGGCTGTAAGCTCGGTATCAAGGATAAGGCCGGTCATGCCTATAACGCCGTTCATGGGGGTTCGTATCTCATGGCTCATGTTGGCGAGAAACTCGCTCTTGGCCCTGTTAGCCTCCTCGGCATCGATACGGGCCATGTTCAGCTCTTCTTCTCTCTTAAGGAGGTCCTGATTTATCATCTTAAGGTCCAGCTCAGCC
>JBHHUW010000007.1:0-36265 GCA_046753945.1 Thermodesulfobacteriota bacterium | reverse complement strand
CTTGGAAAGGAGAGCCTGCTTTAACCGGCCTTTCCGTGGCCGGTTTTTTTTGTGGAAAAAATTCCGGTGATGTATCAGTTGGCCCTGAAGAGTCTGCACTTAGAAGTCTCTTCAGGGCGCTGGTCTTATTTTTTTGCAGGCAGGTATTGTATGGTTATGACAAAAAAACTTTTTTTGGGACTTTTAATTCCTGGCCTCTTCTTAGTACTCCTTACAAGGAGTCCTGCCAATGCCGCATCGGGTGAGGTGATAACCGTTGCCGCGGCAAGCAGTTTTTCCTTCGCACTTACAGAAATCGCAGAGGACTTTTCCAGTGCCCGCAGTAATCATCCTGCTGTAAGGCTCGTATTCGGCTCATCGGGAATTCTGTCAAGGCAGATAGAGCGCGGCGCGCCCTTTGATGTCTTTATCTCCGCCAATAGCGTCTTCATGGATGAGCTCGCAAGGAGTAATAGCCTGCGAGCCGATTCAGTGAGGCCTTTTGCCAGAGGCAGGATAGTATTAGCCATGCTTGCTTCATCGGGTGTAGACGTGACTAACCCCGGCGCTCTCTCAGGTGGTGGGATAAAAAAAGTGGCTATTGCCAACCCCCTTCACGCGCCTTATGGCAGGGCCGCCGTAGAGGCCATGAAGAGCGCCGGGGTCTGGGAGGAGGTAAGAAAAAAACTCGTCTACGGTGAGAGCGTGAGGCAGACGCTGCAGTTCGTGGAGAGTGGTAATGTGGATGCCGCGATTATAGCCCTCTCTGTTGCAAAGCGAGAGGGCATAAGAGCAGTACCCATAGACGCGGCCCTGCACGGTCCTATTTTGCAGACCGCGGCAGTTCTGCGCGCCACCACACACCAAAAGGCCTCGGAAGAGTTTATTCAATATCTCACAGGGCCGCAAGGCATGTTGGTACTTGAAAAATACGGTTACACTTCGCCGTAAAGATATTTTTTTTTTACACTTAGAGGACAGAGAGCTGTGAATCTATTTCCGCTTTACCTTACTATTAAGGTCTCTATAACTGCCACAATTATTGTGGCAGTTATAGGGCTCTGTCTTTCCCTGCTCCTTGCTAAAAAGGATTTTCCCGGCAAGAACGTACTTGACGTCCTTATTATGCAGCCCCTTGTCCTGCCCCCTACGGTGCTTGGCTATTATCTCTTGACGCTTCTTGGGCGCGCATCTTTTTTAGGCCGCTTTCTTTCCGAGAACCTGGGCGTGGAACTCGTCTTTACGTGGAAGGGAGCTGTTGCGGCAGCTGTTATATCGGCACTGCCTCTCTTTGTAAAACCAACAAGGGCCGCTATCGAGGGCGTAAGCCGGGAGTTTGAGGACGCGGCCAGGATACTTGGTAAGAAGGAGCTGCAGGTCTTTCGCAGCATTACACTGCCCTTGGCCTGGCGGGGTATAGCCGCAGGCACGGTAATGGCCTTTGCCCGCGCAACAGGGGAATTTGGCGCCACCCTCATGGTGGCGGGCAACATCCCCGGCCTTACAAGGACACTCCCCCTTGCCATATACGATGCCGTGCAGATGGGCGATAATCACATGGCTAATATCCTTGTCCTCATAGTTACGCTTTTTTCTTTTGTTGTTTTGTATATAGCAGGCGTATTTACAAAGCACAGGTTTTAGGCGGTAAGAAAGTTTATTGTCTGTTATTATGAGACATAAAGGTTCTGCGTGGCTACCGCGCTTTTGGGTAACAGGTGCCCAGTCCGGGCAATTGGTTTTCTTTGTCCCACTTTTTTTTCCAAAAGAAAGTTTATTGCCTGTTATTATGAGACATAAAGGCTCTGCGTGGCTACTGCGTTTTTAAGGTAGCAGGTGCTCAGTCCGGGCAATTGGTTTTCTTTGTCTTACTTTCTTTTTTCCAAAAGAAAGTAAGGAAGGTTTTTAGAGATGAGTCTTAAGTTAAGTCTAAAAAAATCTTTCAAGGATTTTCATCTTGATGTCTCTCTCTCAATGGGTGAGGATTTGAACGTGCTTTTCGGCCCATCGGGGGCCGGCAAGAGTCTTATCCTGAAACTCATCTCCGGCATTCTCGGTCCTGATGAGGGTCTTGTCCAGATAGGCGATGATCTGGTCTTTGACTCTGCCCGTGGTCTTAACGTACCTGTAAGAAAGAGGCATGTAGGTTACCTTTTTCAGGACTACGCGCTCTTTCCCCACATGAGCGTCTCTGGTAATATCGCCTATGGCGCCGCGGTGAGGGATAAGGCGGAGCGTACCGTGCTTGTAGGGGAGCTTCTGGATATAATGCGTCTGAAGGGGCTTGAGAGAAGGTACCCCCATGAGTTATCGGGTGGGCAGAAGCAGCGCGCGGCACTTGCCCGCACCCTTGCCACATCGCCGCGGATACTTCTTCTTGATGAGCCCTTTTCTGCCCTTGATTACCAGGTGCGAGAAAAGCTTCGCCGCGACCTCATGCTAATCCACCAGCGTTTTCCCATAACCATTATCCTTGTTACTCACGACCTTGAGGAGGCCTTTATGATGGGCAGCTCCATAGCCGTGATAAATAATGGAGCCGTGGAGCAGTTTGGCCGCAGTGAGGATGTCTTTTTCAGGCCAGCAACGCGAAACGTGGCGCGTTTTGTGGGTTCAAGAAATATTTTTTCCGGTACTGTAGTCTCACACTCGGCAGATGAGGTTATACTTCGCTCTGATGCTACAGGTGAGCTTCGTGCCTCGCACGTATCGTCAGAGCCGCGCAAATTTAAAGAGGGCCAAAAAGTCTCCTTCTGCATAAGGCCCGAGGAGATACCCGTGGTGAGAAAGGACAGGGTTTTGGAGCATGGCATGGGCGCCAACATCATGGACGGACGCATTGAGTCCATTACGGGCAGGGGCACTACGCACAGCCTCTTCGTGGATACAGGCAAGTCGCTCCTGAAGGTAGAGTTGCCAAACTTTGTCATGAGGGATTTAGCCCTTGCCGAGGGCCATGATATCAGTCTATTATTAAAGAAGGAGAGTATCTGGATAATACCCTGAAGGCGGCACTATGACGAAGGATGAGACATTGGAAAGTTGTGGGATGAGCCACGGCGAGAGACGCCTCAAGAGGAGGCTTGCCGTCTCCATAGTCCTGACGGGGATTATCTTTTTTGTGGAGCTCATCGGAGGGTATCTCACGAACAGTCTCGCCCTTATGACCGACGCGGCCCATGTCTTCATGGACGTCTTTGCCCTGGGTCTCACCCTCTCGGCCATATACATCTCGGA
Source organism: Thermodesulfobacteriota bacterium (assembly GCA_046753945.1). GTDB lineage: Bacteria > Desulfobacterota > GWC2-55-46 > GWC2-55-46 > JADFVP01 > JAJRZX01. The sequence goes on along the minus strand of JBHHUW010000007.1, from coordinate 33,049 downwards.
GCAGGCGCCTACGGAAAAAAGGACATACGGACTTCACAGAGTGGAGGTCTTTGTTGCCTTTATAAATAGTTTCACCCTTCTAATCGTAACGCTCTTTGTCCTGTACAGCGCCTACAAGAGGATTCTCAGCCCCAGAGAGGTGGAGAGCATTGGCATGTTAGTGGTGGCCAGTGTGGGTTTTGTGGTTAACCTTCTCGTAGCCGCGTGGCTCGCTCCTTTATCGTCTAAGGACCTTAACGTCAAGAGCGCCTTTTTACACGTAGCCGGTGACGCCGCGGCCTCAGTGGGTGTTATTATTGCCGCTCTTATAATCCACTACACGGGCTGGATGGCAGTAGACCCTCTCATAAGCATATCCATCTGTGTGGTGCTGCTCTTTGGCATATGGCGCATATTGAGGGACTCTTCAAATATACTCCTTGAGGGCGTGCCGCCTGAGGTGGATATTTCCAGGGTTGTACGCGACATGACCGGTACGCGGGGGGTGGAGTCCGTGCACGACCTTCATATATGGAGCATCTGTCATAACGTATACGCCATGAGCGCCCATATCGATATTGTGAAGCACGAGAGGTGGCGTATGGGTGAGATATATAAGGAGCTCAATGAAAATCTTGCCCGTGACCATCATATATTTTATACTACCTTACAGGCTGAATGCATAGGGTGCGAGAGCCCGGGCTTATTCGGAAGTGTATCCCACAGGGGCGGCGGCCACAGCCACGGGCATATGCACTGACATTAATGAGATGGCATCCAAGAAATGCTTGCCATTCTCAGCAATAAACCGGGGGTTTAAGCCCTGCACTGACCACAGTGAGAGGGTTTCTAAAAAATCTTCATGAGGGGTAGGATTATGGCAGGACCAGAGAGACTTGAGAGCTCCGAGCTCGCAGAACTTTTCGATACGTCTGAGTTTTCCTTTGAGACCACGAAAGATTTGCCTTCTTTACGTGAGATAATCGGCCAGGAACGGGCCATACGCTCCATAGAGTTTGGTTTGGGCATACGTAATGGCTCCTACAATATCTTTGTCCTTGGCGAAGGCGGCACAGGTAAGCATACCACTGTAATGGACTTTATAAAAAAGAAGGCCGCTGAAGAGACCTGCCCCGATGACTGGTGTTATGTGCATAATTTTATCGCGCCGGACACTCCCATGGCCATAAGACTTCCTCCGGGGAAGGGCCATTTTTTTGTGACGGAGATGGACGGGCTCATAGCCTCGCTCAAAAGTGATATACCCAGCGTCTTTGAGACAAAAGACTACGAGAGCCACCGCGATGAGATACTGGACGGTCAGCAGGAGAGTACAAAGGCCATATTCTCAAGGCTTGAGAATATGGCCATCGAGCACGGGCTTATACTGCGAAAGAGCTCCTCAGGCCTTGCCATGGTTCCGGCTAAAGACGGCAAACCCATGAAGCAGGAGGATTTCGATAAACTGCCAGCTGAGGAAAGGTCGAGGATAGAGGCAAATCTCAAGCTGCTTCAGGATAAGCTCTCGGCGGCCATACGAGAGGCAAAGAAGATTGAGAAGGATACAAGAGATAGAATTGCCGCCCTTGACAGGGAGATGGTGCAGTATGTTGTTAACCCTATTATAAACGAGCTCCTTGAAAAATTCGAAGGGTTCGAGAAGGTGGTGGAATTTATCGGCCGTGTGAAGGCCCATATATTCGCCCACATCGATGACTTCAAGCCCGGCGAGCCAATGCCCCTTGCCATAGGCGGGCTGAACCTGGGGCAGAAGCAGGAGCCGCCTTATGAGAGGTACAGGGTAAACCTTATAGTAAATAACGCCGAGACAGAAGGCGCTCCCGTGGTCTTTGATACTAACCCCACGTACTATAATCTCTTTGGACGTATTGAGTACAGGGTTCAGCTCGGTGTGGCCTCAACGGACTTTACCATGATAAAGGGCGGCTCCATCCACAGGGCCAATGGCGGCTATCTTGTGGTAAACGCCCTTGATGTCCTGAAGAATATCTTTGTCTACGATTCTCTCAAGCGAATGATAAAGAACCGCGAGGTAAAGATAGAGGATGTCTGGGAGCAGTATAAGCTCGTCTCCACATCTACGCTCAAACCCGATGCCATTCCTCTTGATATAAAACTGGTGCTTATCGGTGACCCTTTCCTCTATTACCTCCTTTACAGCTATGACAGGGAATACAGAAAGCTCTTTAAGGTGAAGGCTGATTTCGAGAGCGCAATGCCAAGAGACAGGGATAACGCAGAGAAGTACGCTTATTTTATCTCTGCCTGCTGCGAGAGGGATACCCTGAAACCTTTTGACAGGACCGGAGTAGCCCGTGTTGTGGAGTACGGCTCAAGGCTTGCCGGGCAGAAGAACAAGCTCTCCACTCGTTTTAATGACATTCAGAACGTTGTGGAGGAGGCAAGCTACTGGGCAGGGGCCGACGGGGCGGAGCTCGTCACAGGGGAGTATGTGGAGCGGGCCCTCACCGAGAAGGTCTACAGGCATTCGCGCATAGAGGATCGTCTTCGTGAATATATCGAGGAAGATACCATCATGGTGCAGACCGAGGGTACGGCTGTGGGCCAGATTAACGGCCTTGCCGTCTTGAGCCTTGGTGATTATACCTTTGGAAAACCCTCGCGCATAACGGCACGCACCTACATGGGTGATACCGGTGTGGTGAACATAGAGCGCGAGGCCAAGATGAGCGGACGTATTCACAACAAGGCCCATATGATTTTGAAGAGCTTTCTTGGCGCGCGTTTTGCCAATGGTTTTCCCATTACTCTCTCGGCCTCGGTATGTTTTGAGCAGTTATACGAGGGCATCGAGGGCGACAGCGCAACCTGCGCCGAGGTTTACGCGCTCCTCTCAAGCCTCTCTGAGATACCCATCAGGCAGGGCATTGCCATTACTGGCTCCATGAATCAGAAGGGCGAGGTGCAGCCCATAGGCGGGGTGAATGAGAAGATAGAGGGATTTTTCGATGTCTGTCTGGCAAAGGGCCTTACAGGAGAGCAGGGCGTAATCATCCCGGGGCGCAACGTGCGGAACCTTATGCTTAAAAAAGAGGTGCGCGAGGCCGTGGAGAAGGGGCAGTTCTCCATCTATTCCATCAACGACATCAATGACGGCATAGAGATACTTACCGGCACCGAGGCAGGGGAACGCGGCGCTGACGGAAAATACCCCGCCACTACGGTAAACCGAAAGGTAGAGGACAGGCTCAGGGAGCTCGCAAAGGGTTACAAGGCATTTGGGCGGCCAAAGCCTGCGAGAAAAAAAGCAAAGGCCGATAATGATAACGAGAACGATAATAACGGGGATGATAAGAAGTCATAATGCCATACCCCCACATCATATATGCTGATCAGCGAGATTTTTTTCAGCCTTCAGGGTGAATCTACCTTTACGGGCCTTCCATGCGTCTTTGTACGTCTTGCTGGGTGCAACCTTGAGTGCGTCTGGTGCGATACCGCCTATGCCCGCAGTGAAGATGGCGCTGTAGATAAAACCGTGGAGGAGGTCGTTGAGGAGGTTGAAAAATTTCCAAGAGGGCTTATTGAGATTTCCGGCGGCGAGCCGCTCCTGCAGGAAGAGACAACGGACCTTGCGGGCCGCCTGCTCGGCAGCTTTGATAGAGTGCTCCTTGAGACCAACGGGAGCATTGATATTAGCAGGGTTCCCGAGGGAGTCATAAGGGTAGTGGATGTAAAATGCCCCTCGAGCGGCGCCTCAGGGAGTTTTCTTCTGGAAAATTTAAGAGCCCTCACACCTGATGATGAGATAAAGTTCGTCATCGGCGATAGGGCTGATTACGAGTTTGCCGTTGAGTTCATCACCTCCAACGGGCTTACCAGGAGCAGGGCCGATAAGATTCTCTTCTCTCCTGTAAACGGGACGCTACCGCCCAAGACGCTTGCCCAGTGGGTCCTCTCGGACCGGCTCTGCGTAAGGTTTCAGCTTCAGCTGCATGCCAGCATCTGGCCCGGCGAGAAGGGAAAGTGAGGGTTCGGCTGTGCTAATACTCCTTGAGGGGGCGGCCCTCTTTTATGTCCTTCATGTCCTTGTGCTTCTCACGGGGCGTGCCGGTAAATGTCTGCTCACGGGACGCATTGCAGCTGCCCTTGTCTCAGTTGGTTTTATCGCGCATACCCTTGCCATTATCCTGCGTATTCAGGCCACCGGGCATGCCCCAATGGCGAGTATGTTCGAGACCCTTATCTTTTACGCATGGTGCACTGTCCTTGTTACTATCATCGTAAATCTCAGGTACAGGGAGCGCCTGCCCGGCCTTATTACTCTGCCAGTAGCGGTCCTCTCACTTATCTTTGCCATCTCAAGGTATGAGACTGGCCGGCCCCTTAACCTCATACTCCAGACCCGCTGGTTCGAGCTCCATGTGACGCTCTCCTTTGCCGCCTACGCGTTATTTACGCTGGCCTTTGCCGGGGCAATACTTTTTTTGTACGGCTCTTACAGGTGGAAAGTTGAGGGCAGTGAAAAAACCCTGAGAAAATATGAGGATATAGCGGGAAAGGGCGTGCTCTGGGGTTTTCTGCTTTTTTCCGGGGCCATGATATCAGGCGCTGTCTGGGGGTATCTTGCCTGGGGCGCGTACTGGCTCTGGGAGCCAAAGAGTATCTGGAGCCTTATTTTATGGTTTTATTACGCCGGTGCCATGCACGCCTGGTATGTAAGAAAGTGGCGCGGCAGGGGGCTCAGCGTGGCCACGATAATCGGTTTTGGCCTTCTGCTCTTTACCTACCTTGGCGTGAGCCTCCTGATGAAGAGCAGTCATATGTTTTGAGGGGGCAAGCTTAAAAGATAGAAAGAGAATGCAATTTTTTTTCGTAGGTTGGGTTGGTTTTATCAACCCAACGTTTTTTTTGCCAATGCAGCCTTGTAGGATGGGTGGAGTGAAGCGCAACCCATCAAAAATTTTGTTGTGTCAAAGATTGTAGGAAAAAAAGAAAAACATCCCCTATTTATCTGTCATAGTTTTCTGGTGGGCCGTGCCCACCTTACAAAGACTAAAAACGAACCTTAAGCAGGTCTACGGACTCTACAAGCTCGTAGGTCTGTGTCTTCTTGTCGAATGTGGATGAGCTCTTTACGGTGGGTACATTGAGGCTGAATTGCCCTCCCTCTAACTCACCAAAAGCCCTGCCAGTTACCGCCTCGCTGGTGATAAGTCCGTAGGCTGTGCCAAGGAGTATGCCGGCGCCTATGCCTGTGGGTATGTAGCCGAGATTATCACCGGGGTTATCCCCGACCAGAACAATGGCCCCTGAGACGAGCCCGCCTATTACGCCGCCGTAAAGTGCGCTCCTTACGGTATGGGCAAGGGGGTCCTGGGCCTGGGCCCGTGTACTAAAAAGGCAGAAGGTGAGCAGTAAAGAGACAAGGAATATTTTTTTGAAATAACTCATTCATTTACCTCCAAAAAAAAATGGTTTTTCAGATATGTGGATTAATGATCTCTCGCCAGTGTAAGGTCATTGGGGTTGAGATGGTCTCAGCTCTATTTTTTATATAACTCAAGAACCATCTGATGTCAAACAGACAAAGGCTGCCGCACCCTCATAGGCCCCCTCAGCCTTTGCCAGTCTTCCACCATATTATAGCCGATTTTTTATGTATCTTTGATACAAGGCGCCCGTCGTGCTCCACGAGTTTTTTGCTTAGAAACGTCTTCAAGGTCTCATCGTGCTCGCCCGTTACTATGCACATATGCTCTTTCCAGAACTCAAGGGCATCATCCATGGAGGTAAAGGGCTGGTCAAAGTCATACTCCACAATGCGCACGTTGGCAAAGATGCCTATGGAGTGAAGGGCCTCGTAGGTGGCGATGTAGTCCTTTCTCGGGCCGAAGTGCCTCTTGAAGACAAGGGGGTATAGCTCTTTATAGTAGAATTTATCCGCTTTGGGGTCGGCGCTCTCGATGATAAAGATGTATTTTTTTGCCGCCAGAGCTGCTTCTCTCACAAAATCAAGAGAGCCCTTCAGTAGCCCCGGCACGTTGGCGCAGATTACGGCGTCGTGCGGCGGAGCTGCTCCCGCCTTCCATGGCGCTGTAATGGTCTTGATATTGGTGAGTCCCTCTTTTTTTATATCTTCCTCAAGTATGGCTATCATGGCCGCGGCGGGGTCAAGGGCTGTAACACTTTTGCCGGCCCGCGCAAGAGGCAGGGCAAGGCTGCCGCAGCCGGCCCCTACGTCAAGGAAGGACTCCGCCCCCCGGGCGTGAGAGAGGATAAAGGGAGCCACTGTAGCGGGAAAGGTAGAGCCGGAGAGCCCTTCTTTATACCACCTGGCCTTAAGAGTATTCCAGAACCCCGGTCTATCCCGAAAAGTATCCTCTATATTATTTCCCATTGCCCTTACCTGCCTTGTCCTTGTGGTTTATCATATCCGTGCTTTCCTGAATTATCTTTATGGGAGAGGTAATAAGGCGCTCCAGTTTGCCTATGATGCCTTCCTTTATGTTCTTTATTGGCGCGGGCCCAACAGTGGGTTGCTTAAGGGGGCCTTTAAGGGAGTAATAGAGGCTCACTGAACTCTTCTCATCTCCCCCTATTATCCATCCTACAAGGGGTATGGTAGTGACTATTTTGTCTATTGTGACAAAGGGGTGTACGCCCAGTGTGGCGTCTATGGTGCTCTCTACGCTGTCCACCTCCATAACTGCGCTCATCTTCATGGAATCACTCTCAAAGAGAAGGTTCTCAGATGTGAAAATGCCGTCCTTGACAATGAAATCACCTGTGAGGGCCCTGTACGGAAGTCCTTTCTTAAAGAGCTCGTCTATGGAGACTATGTTGACTATGGAGAAAATCTTGCTGATTACAGGGAACTTCCACATTCGGCCTCTCTCGGCCTTGAGGTGTCCGTGGCCGTTAAGGCAACGGGTAAAGGGTGTGACGTCCCGCTGGCATCTTATCTCCATGTCTCCGTAAAGGGTGCCGGTTATCATCTCGTTACTGGCGCCGAGGCGGGTAAGCACATCTTTAAGGTGTATTCCAGAGCCGGCTACACCGGCCTCAAAGAGGTCGGGGCTCTTATGTCCCCGGTAAAAGACGGTCCTGCCCTTTACGGTTCCGCCCTCTGTGATAAAGACAATGGGATCGAAGCTAACGGCCTCGGGGCGAAAGAGAGTCGTGGCCTTGAAGTCTTTTATCTCTTCGCCCAGAACACTGCCCTCGTGGATGTTTATCTTGCCCGAGCCCATTAGCCTTGCAGCTCCCTTATCACGATGCTCTCTGGTAAGTCCCATCTTGCTAACTTCAGTTATCCATTGGCGGATTCCCTCTGTTCCCTCGCCCCATACCTCGGCTGTATCAAATCTATTGGAGGAGAGGTTGAAGCTAATCCCTGCCTCTGAGATGGAATTTATATCAAGAGAGCCGTAGAGGTCGCTGCTGCCGAACTTAAGTTCAGGAATCCGGAGCCTGGCCATGTTATCATCAAAATTAACGGAGAGCACCAGGGCCTTTACAGGCTCTTTTAAGAGCGAAGTGGCAAAGGACCCGTTTTTTACGGAGATAACTCCTTCATATCCGGGCCTCCTGTGCCCCTCCTTTCTTGAGGCCTTTAAGATGATGTTTAGAATACCTGCCGTATCCGGTCTCTTGATGATAAGAGGCGTTACATCGGCAAGATCATATAACCTGGCTTTTTTGGAGTTGATGAAGAGGGTGTAGGGCCCCTTGTCCCTGCTGAAGTATCCTTTGATATCAAGGCTTGTGCCCGCCGTGGTTATGGCCCCTCTTGTTATTTCCACGGTCTTGTCTTTAAGGACAAACTCTCCGTCCATTGTAAGGGGGATGCCGCCTGATTTTTTTATGAGTTTTTTATACTCAATACCCGTGGAGCCAAGCTCTGCTCTGGCCCCTACCTTGAGGGCCTTTTTGAAGCCCTTAAGCGTAGAGCTGAAGTTGAAGGGGTCATATATGACCAGGCTCTCAAGGGCCGTCTCTCTTGTAAAGGCCGAGAGAGTACCATCGTAAATACGGCCTTTTGCCGTAAGGTCGAAGTACGGGTCTTTGCCGGTATAGTCCCGTGCATAACCCTCTACCTTGAAGCTGGAATCAGCGCTGTCTCTTAATGTCAGGTTGGTGAAGGAAAATCTGCTGCTGTTAATATCAATGTTCCCGTTCATGGAGGTAAAGGAGAGGGGAAAGCTCTCATGGCGGAAGGTAGCCCCTTTCAGGCCGAGGTTGACGGAAAAAAGCGCGCTGTGCTTTACGTCTACCTTGCCCTTGAGGTTGAGCTTTATGCGGGTATCACCTGTTGCAGATATACGACGGAGCTGTTTTTTTGTTGATTCGCCTTTACTTCGAAAACACCTGATAGTCATGGCGATGGCCCTGCCGGCGTCCATGCGCCCCAGGATGGAGAGCTCGTATGAGGGGGCCTTTCCGGCAGTGTGAAGGTTATCCATCTTGTAGGAGAGTTCTTCCACATACCCGCGGCCAAGCTTTGATGATATCTCATAAAGTTTTATGGACTTATCCGTGAGTCTTAGCCGCCCGTTAAGGCCGGAGACATCTTCTCCGATAATGCTGTGGCGGAAACCCAGGTCTTCGAGCCCGGCCTCAAGGTGCATGGCCCCGGGGCGTGAAAAGGCCCTGCCATTACGGAGCTCCTTTAGGGTGGCGCTAAGCCTAAGCTCCTCTACACGCACCCCACCGCCAGCGGGTGTGAAATCATTTATCCAGGCCAGCTTTTTGGTGAGGACCCTTTTTAGGACAAGAGACTTTACCTCTCTTAGCGCAATGGGCGTGGTCTCAATATTAAGGGAAAGGGCCATGTCCTCGGGCCTCGAGCGCTCACCCCCCAGCCACATGGAGCCGCTTAGCTCAAAACCTTTTGCCGCCAGCCGTGCCTTCTTTACCTGCAGGCTAAGGGTATCTTTAGCCAGTTTCAGGTCTATATGGCCCTGGCCAGATGGTGAACGCAGGGGGGGCTCCTGGATAGAGGGGACGTTTATGGTTAAATTCTTGTAGTGTGCCGGGCCGCTGAGTTCCAGAGCGTCTCCAAGACTAAAGGCCAGATCCCCGGAGAGAGACCCTTCGGTGACGGGACTCTTGATATAAGTGGATAAGGTAGATATAGCCAGGTCCTCTATGAGGGCCTGACCTTGTAGACTTATCTTTCCATTCTTGACTCTTGTAGCGTTACCGCGAATGTAAAGATTCGTTCCCTCTTCAAGGCCGAGGTCTGCTTGAAAATTGAGAACGTTATCCTTTAACCTGGCTGCCCCGTTATGGAGCCGCGCGTTCAGGCTAAAGTCCATGCCCTCCATCTTGTCCTCAATAAAGAGCTCTCCCTCTCCCAGCCTCATCTCCCGCACGCTTATTATGCGTTTTCTCTTTATTATCCTCTCATACATCCTGACAAGGGCCATCTCGCCGTCCTTGTCTCGCCTTATCTTGAGGTTCCAACCCTCCACGACCATCTTGTGAAGGACTACCTTCTTAAGAAGAAGAGGCAGTATCGAGACGCGGAACTTCATAAGGTCTGTCCTCATGAGCTCGCCCTCGGCCAGTGTCATCTTGATATCGCGCACCTCTATATAGGGTGCGGGCAGGAGGCGCAGCGTAACCACTCCCGTGCTGATGGAGGCGCCTGTTATGTCCTCGAGCCTCGAGGTTATAGGTTCGTTGTACTGGCTGATATCAAGAGGGACGCGCCATAGTAAAAAGCCGCCACCCGTCATAATGAGAAGGCAGATTATTAGGGCCTTTAATAAGGTCTTCTTACGAGGCAAAAGAGGGGACACGGTATTATGCTCCGGCAGAAATTTTCTGGGACATTAGTAATGACTCTTCAGCGAGAAGCTACAGCCCGGGCACTAACTTCTTGAGCCACCCGGACTTTGATGTTATGGCCTCGTTGGGACATGTCTCCTGACAGCAAAAGCACCTTATGCACTTATCATACTCTATCTTTATCTTCTTGGCGCTTGTCATTATGCGGGCGGGGCAGATACCCACGCAGAGGTCGCAGAGCGTACACCTGGAATCTACTATGTGAGGCCGTACGGTTAGGGATTTTCTAAGCCTTGAACCGAGAAAATATGGGAGTCCCTCGGTAAATCTCGTGTGAACAAGCGGCGGGAGTTTAAAGCCGCTCACCTTGATGAGTGCCGGGTCTTCGCCAAGAAGCTCCCATGTCTCTAAATCTGTCCCCAAAAGCCCGCGCTCGGCCGCGGCCTTAAGAATGGGCACATCCTCCAATGGTACGCCAAGGATAGAGGCGCATAGGGCGTCAACTCCAATGGCCTCTTCTCCCGCGGCGATAAAGCCCACGGGCCTGGGGTCGCCGCTTGCCGGCCCGTTGCCCTCCATGGCCACAACGGCATCCATGATAGTCAGTCTCGGCCTTATGAAGAGATAAAGGTCAAGTATCATATGGGCAAACTGCAGTGTATCCACACCGGCGCTGAGGTGCCACTGCGGTTTTCTCTTGCCCGGAACACAACCGAAGATGTTTTTTACACCCATGGTAAGGAGCATCTGCGCATGGGTCTTTAGCTTTGGCGCGTTGATTATGCCGTGGGCCTCTATGGCGGCGCGGGCCACCTCAAGGCGCTTGAAGATATGACCATCGGGGTTAGTAACCTCTACGGCCTCGGTAAGACCAATGAACTCCACGGCCTCATCGTCGCAGATGCTGAGTATCTCGCATTTTTCCGCAACCTTTTGAGGACTTCCTATTGCCGGGCTGTCGCCTACAAATGGCGTGGCGCCGGCCTCCTTTACAAGTCTGATAAGGGCCCGCACAACAGAAGGGTGCGTGGTAACTGCCGCGTCAACCGGTTTGGCAGAGAGCATATTGGGCTTAATGAGTATACGTTCGCCCTTGCTTACAAAGCTATCCATACCGCCAAGGAGCTCGATGGCCTCCCTGACCTTATCGTATACCTCTTCAAGGCCGTAGCCAGGGCATTTCTTCAGTGCTAAAGATTTTTTCATCTCATAAAATATCTGCTTACATCTTTTATCATACATCAAAAGCCGCGGCCAGTGGCCATGACTTTTGTCCAATACCATTAAAAAATGTCATCTAAACGTTATTTTAATTATCACAGATCTTCTTTTTTAATGAGTTGCAGCGGCGCTTCCGGGCGGTCTCCTTTAAGGAGGGAAGAGCGGGTGACAGAGTTTGATCCTGCTCCCATAACATGCCTCCCTGGGTTAGTTCTATCACTAACCATTGGGAGTGTCCACTAAACCGAGGCAAGACCAGTTGCCCCCGGCTTAGGGAGAAAACAAAACCCCCACCTTGATTTTTGTGGGGGCCATGGCAGACCTTTCCTGCAAAGATGCGCGTGTTTATTATTTTATCTTCAGCAGGCGTTCTTTTGCGATCTTTGCCTCGGGCGTCTTGGGGTATTTTTCAATAAGCCTCTCAAGGAGAAGGCGGGCCTCTTTTTTTGAGCCCAGCTTTTCAAAGGAGAAACCCTCTTTTAAGAGGGCCGCAGGAACCTTGTCCCCTCCAGGGTATTCTTTAATAACTCTGTCAAACTCCAGGATTGCCCTCTCCCAGTTGCCGTTGGTGTAGTATATCTCACCGAGCCAGTATCTGGCGTGGTCGGCAAGGCGGCTGCGGGGATAGAGGCTGAGGTAACGCTTGAAAACGGCCCTGGCCTTCTCATATTCCTTGTCTTTTGTGAGTTTGAAACCTTTGAAGTAAAGGGCCTCGGGGTCGTCTTTTTTACCCCCGGTTCTGGCTGCTGGTTTACCGGCCTTCTTGCTTTTCGCCGTGGCTGCAGCAGCGGAAGGCGTTGTATATGCCTGGCTCTCAAGGTTCTGGCGAAGCATGGCATACTCCCCCTCAAGGGTGGCCAGCTTCTTGGTAGAGGTCTCAAGGGCTTTCTTTAACTTTGAGACCTCTGCAATGGTTACGGACTTTGCGGCCTCAAGGGAGCGAATTCGGTCAGTTAGACCACGCACGGTCTCTTCAAGCACGGCAATCTCGCTGCTGGCCTGGGCCTGGGCGTTGCCGGCCTCTTCCATGCTGCCGCGGGCAAAGGAGAACTCCCTGCCCAGATCCTCCACGGCCTTCGTGGTCTCGGCAAGGCGGAGTTTTAAGGCCTCTACGCCCTCTTTGTCAGCTCCGCGGCTCTCAAGAGTGGTGAGACGCTGCTCCAGAGAAATCGTATCCTTGGCAGACCTGTCCACCTTGTCCATGAGGTTCTGCTGCTCCTCGGTGACAATGGGAAAACCGGGCCCGCATCCATGGATAAGGATTATGAGGGCAGGGAGCGCAAGAAGGCCCTGCCATCTAAAGAGGCCAAGGGCCTCTCTGAGTATTTTCATATAAAATACCTTTTAAGGCGGTTTAGGGTCTTATTTGAGTTTTTCAAACTCAACTCTTCTGTTCGCTGCCCAGGCTTCTTCGTTATGAGCATCGATTGCAGGTGACTCTTCGCCGTAGCTGATGATGGAGAGCGTCTTGGCGGAGACACCCAGGGACTCCAGGTAATGTTTTACGCTCATGGCTCTCTTTTCACCAAGGGCCATGTTGTACTCGTTCTCACCGCGCTCATCGGCGTGCCCTTCTATGCGGACATATACACCGGGGTTGTCTTTCAGCAACTGGGCGTTGGCCTGTAATATCTCGAGATCACTTTCTTTTATGGTATATTTATCAAAATCAAAGTGCACGACCTTAAGGCCGGCCTTCAAGGCCGCATCTGTAGCCGCCGCTCTGTCTTCTTCTGAGACAAAGGCCTCACGGAACTTGTCTCCCGGCATATCCGACTCCATAACGCCGGACTCGCCAACGCCAGACCCGTCTTCAGGGACTACCGTGGTATCCTGGGTATTCTCCAGGGCCTCAGAGGGTTGTGATTTTTCAATGTCCTTTCCGGCGCATGCGGCAAGGGACAGGCAAATGACTATAAGTGGCAGAAATCTAAAGAATCTTTTCATGGGGGCCTCCTTGAGTTCTTACTATAAGATGGTTTTATTATTGAGGGTTTTATTATTTTTAAGGGTCTTGAAAGTTAATTCAGAAATGGCGACCACGACGGTGAGCTGACGGCGCCGGTGCCTGTTGAGATTTTTCTCAGTGCCGTTCCATCGGCCTGCATGACGTAAATAGAGCCCATACCATTGGATATTCGGGTGAAGACTATGAATCTTCCGTCCGGCGACCAGGAAGGGGATTTATTATTACCATCAAAGGTCAGCTGAACCGCTCTGCCGCCAGTTGCTTCTACTACCCATATATTGAACCCGCCTTTATCAGCGCGCGCATAGGCTATCTTTTTGCCGTCGGGGGACCACGCCGGGCTTGCGTTATAAGTGCCGCCGTAGCTGAGACGTTTGGTCCTTTTGGTAGGCAAGTCTAACACAAAAATATGGGGATTTCCACTTCTATCTGATACAAAGGCTATCTTTCTTCCATCTGGCGACCATGTAGGCGATACGTCGATGCCGTAGTTGGAGGTAAGGCGCTCGTAATTGCCTCTAAATAGTCTCAGGAGGAAGAGGTCGGGGCTTGAACTCGTGCTCAGAGTGAGGGCGATGCTCTTGCCGTCAGGGGAGAACCTGCCCCCTATGTTGATGCCCCTCTTCTTTGATATGACCTCATCATGGCCGGTCTTGATATCAAAGAGATAGAGGTAGGGATAGCCCCTCTTGTAAGAGGTATATATCATCTTTGCTCCGTCTGGAGACCATCTTGGAGAGAGGTTTATGGAGCCGTTGTCAGTAATGGGCACCATGTGTCCGCCGTCGTAGTCTGATAGGTAAATCTCTTTATTACCCTTCTTTTTCGAGACAAAGAGCAGTTTTGTCGTAAAGATGCCTTTTCGTCCCGTTATCTCCTCGTAGAGCCTGTCTGATATAAAGTGCGCCAGGCGCTCCGGCCTCTTTGGGTTGCCTATAAATCGTTTGCTCGCTATCATGGTCTGGCGCACAGTGTCAAAGAGCCTCACCTCTACGACAAGCCTCTTTTCCTGCAGCCTGAACCTGCCCTCCACAAGGGCGTCAGCGCCGATCATCCGCCAGTCCTTGAAGTTTATATCGTTTATATCAAAGCCGGCCTCCTCGGGCTCTTCAAGAAAGGCCTCGTTATTAAGGACCTTGAAGATGCCTGAAAAGTCCATGTCCTTCTTCAGGGTACTCAGTATGGACTGGCCCGTAGCATTTATATATGCCCTCTCCTCCATGGAGAAGGGGTCAGAGCCAAGGTACCTTAACTCCTGAATGGCAAGCGGCAGCCTCTTTATGGATGGGGCCGTAAGGTCGATATAGACCTTGGCTCCCACGGGCAAGGCGGTGAAGCATATGGAAAATACTAAAAAAACAAAAGCCGTAAATAATCTCATATCTCACTCACAGCGAGGGCAGAACCTCAGGCCTGTCTCCAGTATGTCTTCAGTGTAGTCCTGGGGCAGAGGCGGAAAGGGCGAGGCCTTTTTCACGGCTTTTAGCAAGGAGTCGTCAAAATGCCTGTTTCCCGAGCCTTTCTCTACCCAGCTCGTAATAAGCTTACCATCTCTGCCAATTCGTATTGATACTATTACAGAGACCTTTTCGTCGTCAAAGCTCTCGGGGACTATCCAGTTATGCTGCACCTTGTCCCTTATCTGCGAGAAGTAGGCCTTGTATTTTATCTCCAGGCTCTCGGTCCGGAGCCCCGTGGATGAGGCGGCCCTGGGCTGCGGTGGCGGAGCGGCCTTTATGGAGCCACGAATCTTCTCAAGGCGTCTGGCCCGTTCTTCCGCCGCCTCTCTCTCTTTTATGGCCTCTATCCTGGAGGCGATCATTTTTTGCTCTTCACTTACCCGCACCTTCTCGCGAATCTTGCTTATAGCCGTAGAGAGCTCTTTTTCATTGGTTTTTGCGGCTTTTTTCGCCTTTTTTACTGCTACTGATGCTTTTTTTGTTTTCGCTGCTTTTTTCTTGATAACCGGTTTTTTTACGGCCTTTTTCTTCGCGGCTTTGCGGGTACGGACCTTTTTTGCTTTTGTCTTCACCGGCCGCTTTACCGGCTCCACGAGGCTTACGGTCTGGACAGGGGTGAAGAAGACCTTTTTCCTTGCGCCGCCCATGTATAAGACCAGGGCGGCCAGGACGATAATATGGGCCGCTATGGAAATATAAATGATCTTTTTAAGGGCTTTCGGGGTCTGAGTGAAAAAATTCTCCATGTGTTCTTCTAAAGACCAGGGACGGGGTCAGGGAAAGGTTTTTTTTATAGGTACTGCTCTATTAATCACCACCATGCCCTCTTGGGCAGGTTTATCTCTTCTTAGTGGAGGTAGATTCCGTAATCATGCCTATCTTTGTAATGCCTGAACCGCGTATTTCTGATATGACCTTTACCACGACTCCGTAAGGCACCTTCTTATCGGCCTTTAGCAGGACCATGCTGCCAGGTTTCATCTTGTTTATGGCCCGCAGTTTCTTTCCCAGCTTTGCCGAGGTGAGGCGTTTATCCCCGAGGTACGTGCGCTGCCTGCTGTCTATAGTCACTACAAGGGGGTCGGCTTTGGTATTGACGGCGCTGGCCTTGACTTTTGGCAGGTTCACATCAATACCCGACTGCATCATGGGGGCAGTGACCATGAAGATTATGAGCAGAACGAGCATAACGTCCACAAAGGGCGTTACGTTTATCTGCGAGAGGAGTTCTCTATTGCCGCGGGAGTTGAATGCCATACAAATAAAAAACCTTATTTTTTTTTAACGGGAGCGCAGTCTCTTCGCCATATTCATGGGGTGCGAAAAGCAGTTGCCTGCGTATTTAAGAACAACGGGGAGCCCTTTCTTTGTGTTGGCTATGAGAGCATGTAAAAGTTGCGGTCTCTGTACTGAAGACCAGCTCCCTTAACGGGAGAGCTGTTTTGCCACGATGTTCAGCAGGTCCGATGAAAAGTTGTCCATCTCCGAGGTAACACGGTTTATCTTTGTTGTGATGTGATTGTACCCCACTACCGCCGGTATGGCCACGACAAGGCCCATGGCTGTTGCCACAAGGGCCTCGGAGATGCCCGGCGCCACTACGGCGAGGTTGGCGGCCCCGCTGGCCCCGATGTCCTGAAATGAGGTCATTATTCCCCAGACCGTGCCGAAGAGCCCTATGAAGGGGGCGGTGTTGCCGGCTGTGGCGAGAAAGCTCACGGCGTATTCCATCCTGGTGCTCTGCTTCAGACCTGTCTTCTTCAATATGCGCTCTATGCGGTCGACATTCTCACGGCCAAGAGCGGTCTTGTCATCAGAAGAGGACTTCATGACGTTGGAGAGCTCATTGTAGACAGCGGTAAAAAGAGGCACAAGGGGCGTGTGCCTGTATGAGCCGGCTATGGAGGCTATGTGAGAAAATTGCCTCTTTTCCCAGAAGACCTCGTAAAAGCGTCCCGTCTCCTTTTCTATCTTCTTAAGGAGCATTAGCTTGTATACGATGATGGCCCAGGAGAAGATGGAGAAGGCGAGCAGGAGAAGGAGCACGAGTTTTACTATGGGCCCGGCATGAGAGACCATGGACCAGAGCCCTAATTGTGAACTTAATGCCGTTGCGTTCAATTTGCTGAGATCCTCCTCTTAGACTCACACTTACTCATTGAGAGGTAAATACATATCTTGACTGTATAACATGATTTGTCTTATGAAGTCAACGGAGCCAATCCAAAAAATTTTTGCTTTCAAAGCCCTATCTGTTATATGATAAATCCGCTTCAGCCCTTAGCCTTACGTGCACCAGAGGAGACCCTATGGATTTACTATGGCTTTGCCTCGCCGGGGCCGGAGGGACCGTCTCAAGGTACCTTCTCTCGGGCTTTGTGCAGAGGATATACGGCGGCGGATTCCCCTGGGGAACCTATGCCGTTAATATAGCAGGGGCCTTTCTCTTCGGCCTCGTCTGGAGCCTATCCGAGGAGCGCCTCCTTATCAGCGGTCATACGAGGCTCATCGTTCTCACAGGTTTCATGGGGGCCTTTACCACCTTTTCCACCTTTATGTTCGAGACAGGCCAGCTCATGCGGGACGCCCAGTGGTTTCTCGCCGCCGGTAACCTTATGCTGCAGATTGTCTCCGGGATAATAGTCCTCTTTCTCGGACTCGCCCTGGGACGCCTGCTCTAACCTTACCTCTTAAAGTCGGCCCTCTATTAAAGGGGCCTTTTATCATTTAAAATAAAAATTTGCGGACCCGGACTTCAGCCGGGGAATTATTTTACCCCGGTCCTTCTAGCACTGTATAAGAGAGGGGGTTTTACCATGAAAGCACCTTGCGATCTCGATCTGCTGCGCGTCTTTGTAGGCGAGCAGCAAAAGTTTGAGGGCAGGCCCGTGTATGAGGCCATAGTGGAGGCGGCAAGAGAGAGAGGCCTCATGGGGGCCACGGTCCTACGCGGCATACTTGGCTACGGCGCTCACTGTAAGCTCCATACCGCCAAGGTCCTCATGCTCTCAGAAGACCTGCCAATGGTGGTGGAGATAGTGGATACTTCGGCGCGTATAAAAGAGTTTATCCCTGTCATCAAGAAGATGAACCACAAGGGACTCATTACTCTGGAGAAGATAAAGGTCGTGGCCTATAACTGCGGTGATGAGAAGGAAGATTAGCCCGCTTCAGGGGAGATAAAGCTCCTTGCCGCCCGCAGGGCCCGCCGGAAACTTTCTTCGCCATGGGGCTCTATGGTATAAACAGGCCTCACCTTGTACAGTCTCAGAAGTCGAAAATACTCGGCAAAATCTATTGTTCCATCGCCAAGAGGCAGGTGTTCGTCGGCCTCGCCATTGTTGTCATGAAGGTGCAGCTCGGCTATGTACGGGCCAAGGGCCTTGAACCAGGCCTCGAAACTTACCCCGGAGAAGATATTAAGGTGCCCTGAATCGATGCAGAGCCTGAAGCTGGGTGAGTTTATCTCCTCTACGAGTTGCTTAAGCGGGCCGGGCTCTCTCTCAAAAATGTTCTCCGCTGCTATGGTAAGGTCAATGTCCCCGGCCATTTCCACAAATTCAGGCCATGTCTTCATGCTGGACTCTACCCAGCGACTTACGTCGCCGCTAAACCTATTATCGCTATAACAGGCATGGAGCACTATGACCCTTGCCCCGAGGAGCCGCGCCGCGGTAAACGCCTTGCGGTATTTTTGCACGGCCTTAGACCTGGCCTCCTCTTGAAGGCTTGCGGGGTCTACATTGATATACGGGCCGTGCTGGGTAATCCTCAAACCGCGGGCCTTGAACTCTTCACCTGCACGCCTCAAAAACCCCCTGTCCATTGCCTCAAGGTCAGCACCGTCAATGTAGACCTCGGGGTTAAGCCCGAGGTCAAGGGCCTCTTGAAGCCTCTCGGCGAGCATGGGGTAGGGAATATGTACCTGTATTTTTTCTTCCTCTTCGCTCCTGGCGCTCATAAAAAAACTTCCTCCAGGATCATTAAACACTGAAGCAGCAGGGGCTGGCAAGTAAAAACATTTTTTCTCCCCCCTCCTTCCGAAGAGACCGGACTTCCATTATAAGGCTCCACACCCGGCGCGGGAGTAGAGCAATGCAGGGGCCTAAAGGGGAGAAAGACCTTGACTTTTTACAGTGTATATTGTATACATAAAAAAGCCTACTTGAACCAATATCACGTCATCTCATAACTATCCCCCGCTGGTTTATGTCTGAATTTTTTCAGGTAATTACATATAAAATTTTGTCACATTGACTTTTGTTTACAGGAGAGCTGTAGTTCCCATGGAGAAGATAAGAGTGCTCGATTATCCTGTGGAAAAGCCCCTTACCTTGAGAGAAAGCATCGTTGATTTTATCAAGGACGCAGTGGTAAGCGGCAGGCTTAAACCCGGCGAGCGCGTTCCCGAGCAGGAGATAGCCGCAAACTTCGGCATCAGCCGCACCCCCATAAGAGAGGCCTTCAGGCAGCTCGAGTCCGAGGGCTTCATCTCACTTATTCCGAGAAAGGGCGCCGTAGTGAGCCCCATAACAGATAAGGACGTTGTGGAGTTCTACGCCATAAAGAGCCTCCTTGAGGGGTATGCCGCCAGGACGGCCTGCCCGTCCCTTACAGCCCGCGATATAAAGAAGCTTGAGAGCCTCAACGCGGCCATGGCCAGGTGCGCCGAGAAGGGTGATGTGAAGGGTTTTTTCAACCTTGACAACCAGTTTCATAATACATTCCTGAAGGCCTGCGGCAACGAGAAACTCTACGACCTTGTGCACAGCCTTGTTCAGCAGTTCGAGCGTTTCAGGATTACGGCCCTGAGCCTTCCCGGAAGGATGACGGAGTCACTCTCACAGCACCGCGATATCATCGAGGCCTTTAGAAACTCCGAGGCCCTGCTTGTGGAGACACTGGTGCGGGCCAATGCCGAGAAGGGCCGCGACGTCCTTGTCGATGACATACTTAAGGATAAAGGGGCACAGCCCTGAGGTGAGGCAGAGTCCCGGCTTTGGGGATTGTTACGCTACTCTACCCTGCTCGACTCTACTCTACTCTAAGACCTCAGGCGCCGCAATTTACAAAGTCTATAGCCTGCCTCAAAAATAGTGGATTAGATTTATTGCGTCTATAGACGCTCCCTCTGTGGCCGCCTTTTTTCCGGGGGGTCCTGGGGTTTTGACCTGGCCCGTGAATATGGATATGGAACAGAGAGTGATTCTATCAAGCCTTTCCAGGGGCGAGAGGCTGGACCGCTTCTTAAGCGATTGTCTCCACGGGTCCACAAGGGCGGCCATTCAGAAGGCCATTGCCAGTGGGCTTGTCCTCGTTAACGGCAAGAAGGTCAAGGCCGCCTGCAGGCTCCACGCCAGGGATAATGTAGACGTTACCATTCCCGCCTCAGAGCCCCTCACCCTGCGGCCAGAGGTTATTCCACTTGATATACTCTTTGAGGATAATGATATTATTGTAATTAACAAGCAGCCCGGCCTTGCCGTGCACCCCGGGGCGGGAAGAAGCGGCGGAACCCTTGTAAACGGTCTTTTGTCTCATACCACAGAGCTCTCCACAGGCGGTGATTCGCTGCGTCCCGGTATTGTGCACCGCCTTGATATGGACACATCAGGCGTCATGGTGGTGGCAAAGAACGACATGAGCCACAGGAACCTCTCGGAGCAGTTCAAGGTCCACTCCACGAAGAGGCGGTACATTGCCCTTGTGCGCGGCCCCATGAAGGTTGATGAGGGCGAGATTGATAAACCCCTTGGCAGGAGCCCTGCTGAGAGAAAAAAGATTTCCACAAGGGCGAAGAAAAAAAGAAGGGCATTGACGCGCTTTCGCGTCCTCGCGCGCTACGGCGGTATTGCCCTCCTTGAGCTAATGCCCGAGACAGGCCGCACTCATCAGATAAGGGTGCATCTTGCCTCTATGGGCAGGCCCGTTGTTGGAGACACCCTCTATGGATGGGAGGGCAAGAGGGATACGCCCGTGAACCTGCCGCCGCTTGCCGCAAGGCTCCTTAGAAAGGCGCCGAGACAGTGCCTGCACGCGGCCTTTCTCGCCTTAAAACACCCTGCGACAGGGGAGTTAATGGAGTTCAGCACTCCGCCTCCCCGGGATATGGCCGAGATTATAGAGGCCCTTGATGAGAGCTGTGAAGACCTTGAAACCCTTGCCACTTGAGCCTTTTACGAAGCAGGGGCTGAGCTTTTTAAGGGCCCCGCTATTGAAGGAGGCCCCATCTATTGAACACGCCTTTATGACAAGGGCCGGCGGTGTAAGCCCGCAGCCCTTTAACGCCCTTAACTTTGGCGGTGATGATACCTCAGCTAATATCAAGGCCAATATGGAGCTCCTTGGCAGCGTCTTCAGCCTGCCTTCCTGCGGGGTTGCTACGGTGGAGCAGGTACATGGCAGCCATGTCGTGGTCATGGAGAAGGCAGGGGAGAGGTCCGGCACGCGGCCCTGCGGCGACGCCATTATTACGGCACGTGCAGGGCTGCCCATAGGCATACTTACGGCTGACTGCGTGCCTGTCCTGCTGCATGACCCTGTAAGCGGCGCCATAGCCGCGGTGCATGCCGGGTGGCGAGGTTTTGTGGCCGGGGTACTGGGCCAGACTCTCTCTGTGATGAGCCGTGACTTTGGAGCGCGGCCCGCTCATATACTTGCCGCCATAGGCCCTCACATAGGCCCCTGCTGCTACGAGGTCAGTGAAGACCTCATAACGAGCTTCAAGAAAGCCGGGTTTGCCACGGAATCCTGCTTTACCTGGACCAATGGGGTCATACGCCTTAATCTCGGTCTGGCTGTCTCTGAGGCCATTACTGCCCTTGGCCTCGCTTCGGCGCATCTGAGCCGGCCCGGGCCATGTACATCATGCAATGACTCCTCCTTCTACTCATACAGAAGGGAGAGGGTTACGGGCAGGCAGCTGAGTTTTATTATGAAGAGGTGAGTCCAATGAGTTTTATGATTATGATAAAGGTGGCAGTGAGGCGCGCAGTGGCGCTTTCAGGAGAGTCAGTCCATGGCTAAGAGTTTAATAGTAGGGATAACAGGTGGGCCGGCAACGGGCAAGAGCCTGGTATCTGCCGAGTTCCGCTCTCTTGGCGGGGCCCTTATAGACGCCGACGTAATCGCAAGAGAGGTCCTTACACCGGGCCGTCCCGAGTTTGAGGCCACGGTGCGGGCTTTTGGCAACTCTATCGTAGGACCGGACGGGACCCTGCAGAGAAAAATCCTCGGTGAGATAGTCTTTGCTGACCACGCCCGCCTTGCCGAGCTTACGGCTATTACACACCCGGGTATCCTCGCTATTATAAGAGAACGTATAGCCGTGCTTAAGGAGGCGGGAGAGAGTGAGCTTATCGCCGTAGACGCGCCGCTGCTCTTTGAGTCAGGGCTCGATAAGGATATGGATAAAATCATAGTGGTCTTTACAGACGAAGACGTGCAGCTTGCCCGCCTCATGAGGCGCGATAACATTAATGAGGCCGCGGCCCGGAGCCGCCTTGAGTCGCAGATGCCCTTAAGTGAGAAGATGAGACGCGCACATTATCTAATAGACAATAACCACACTCGCGAAGAGACTCTGAGACTGGTCCGGACCCTCTACGAGAGCCTTATCTTAGAAAAGGGTTGACAAGATATTCAGACCGTGCTATGGTCAGAATACCTTTCAACCAGCATAAGTTCTCAAACCCTATGCCCTGGTTAGCAATCCGGTTATTAAACAAACCCAAAGGATTTAAGTCTTAAGGACATCATTCAATAAATTATTCTTTATAGACCATTACGCATGCCCTTTTGTGGGTCATGTACCTGCCTCTATGCCACATTCACAGGAGTAGTTCATGCATTTAAGAGATTTAAAGGACAAAAAGATTAACGAGCTCACCGCACTGGCCAGAAAATACAAGATAGAAGGCGCTTCAAGTATGAGAAAGCAGGACCTCATATTCGCCCTTCTACAGAACCAGAGTGAGAAGAACGGCCTCATATACGGCGAGGGCGTCCTGGAGACCCTGCCAGATGGTTTCGGATTTCTGAGGGCCCCGGACTTTAACTACCTGCCCGGCCCTGATGACATATATGTATCACCCTCGCAGATAAGAAGGTTTAACCTACGCACCGGCGATATCGTCTCCGGCCAGATTAGGCCCCCAAAAGAGGGCGAGAGATATTTTGCCCTTCTAAAAGTAGAGCAGGTAAATTATGAGGACCCTGAGATAGCCAGAGAAAAGATACTCTTTGACAACCTTACCCCTCTTTACCCCGAAGAAAAACTTCACCTTGAGACAAAGACCGAGCCTGACCTCTCCATGAGGATAATGGACATATTCACCCCCCTTGGAAAGGGCCAGAGGGCCCTTATCGTCTCCCCGCCAAGGGCCGGCAAGACCATGTTCCTTCAAAAAGTAGCCAACTCCATTACAACTAACCACCCCGATGTCATTCTCCTTGTCCTCCTTATTGACGAGAGGCCCGAGGAGGTAACGGACATGGAGCGTTCCGTTAATGGTGAGGTAATCAGCAGTACCTTTGATGAGCCCGCTACGCGCCATGTGCAGGTCTCGGAGATGGTCATAGAGAAGGCCAAGAGGCTTGTGGAGCATCAGAAGGACGTAGTCATACTGCTTGACTCCATTACGCGTCTTGCCCGGGCATATAACACTGTTGTGCCCCCAAGCGGAAAAGTCCTCTCCGGCGGAGTGGACTCCAACGCCCTGCATAAGCCCAAGAGGTTCTTCGGCGCCGCGAGAAACATAGAAGAGGGCGGCAGCCTCACCATCATAGCCACGGCCCTTGTGGACACGGGCTCGAGAATGGACGAGGTCATCTTCGAGGAGTTCAAGGGCACGGGCAACATGGAGATAGTCCTTGACAGAAAACTCGCCGAGAGAAGAATCTTCCCGGCAATAGACATCAACAAGTCCGGTACGAGAAAAGAGGACCTGCTCCTTACCAAGTCCGAGCTTAACAGGATCTGGATACTTAGAAAGGTGCTCCAGCCACTTAACCCCATTGACAGCATGGAGTTTCTGCTTAACAAGATAAAGAACACCGAGAGCAACAAGGAATTTTTTCTCTCCATGAGCAAATAGCGCTTTCCTCCCCCACCCCATGGTTGGCTTTGCCCATGCCCTGTAGGTGAGACCTGCTTGCAGTTGACAGCCCGCCTTCTTATGTCTTAAAATAAAAGATTAGACATCTGAATGCACAGGGGCCATGAAAAAAACTCTCTCTTATACCATTACCATACTGCTCAGCCTTGTCTTCGCAGTATCATTTGCCGTGGTGACAAGGCTTGTAAGGCCCGCTGAATCCGTGAACGCCCTATGGCTGGTCACGGCGGCGGGCTGTTTTTTTGTCATTATCTACAGGCTTTACGGCGCCTTTCTTTCGTCAAAGGTACTTAGCCTTAATGACAGCAACAAGACCCCTGCCTATGTCCATGAAGACGGCAAGGACTACCACCCCACGAACCGTCTTGTCCTCTTCGGTCATCACTTTGCCGCCATAGCAGGGGCGGGGCCACTCATCGGGCCCGTGCTTGCCGCGCAGTTTGGTTACCTGCCGGGTTTTATCTGGATACTCATAGGCGCCGCCTTTGGCGGCGCCGTACATGACATGGTCATACTTCTGGCCTCGGTAAGGCGCGGCGGATGCTCTCTTGCCGAGATGGCAAGACGTGAAGTGGGCCCTGTTGCCGGCCTTACGGCGGCCCTTGCCATACTCTTTATAATCATAGTTGCTCTTGCCGGGCTGGGCCTTGCCGTGGTGAACGCCCTTTACAAAAGCCCCTGGGGAACCTTTACTATCTTTACAAGTATTCCTATAGCTTTTTTTATGGGGCTGTACCTCTATAAGATACGGCCCGGACGAATCCTTGAGATGACCCTTATAGGCGTGGCCCTCCTTGTGGCGGCGGTTGCGGGCGGGGCCTATGTGAAGGGAAGCCTTCTTGAGCCGCTATTCAGCCTTGATAAGAATACCCTTGTTCTTATCCTTGCCATTTACGGCTTTGTGGCCTCAGTGCTGCCCGTATGGCTGCTCCTCTGCCCCAGGGATTATCTCTCTACGTACATGAAGGTAGGCACCATACTCATGCTTGCCGCTGGCGTTATCTTTATGGCCCCGGAAATTCATATGCCCGCCGTAACCCTTTTTACCGCAGGCGGCGGCCCTGTTATACCGGGCAGTCTTTTTCCCTTTATGTTCATAACCATTGCCTGCGGCGCCATATCAGGGTTTCACGCCCTTGTGGCATCGGGCACTACGCCAAAAATGATTAAGAGAGAGTCTGATGTGCGCGTTATCGGCTTTGGGGCCATGCTGGCCGAAGGTTTTGTGGCTGTAATGGCCATTATCGCCGCCACCGTACTCATCCCCGGTGATTACTTCGCTATTAATACACACCTTGGCGCCGATGCCCTCGCGGCCCTGGGTTTTGCCACTTCACGTATCGCCGAACTATCTCAGACAGTGGGAGTTGAGGTGGCCGGAAGGCCCGGCGGGGCTGTCTCCCTTGCCGTTGGCATGGCCTATATATTTTCCGCTTTGCCGGGCATGAAAGGCCTTATGCCCTACTGGTATAATTTTGCCCTTATGTTCGAGGCCCTCTTCATACTTACTACCGTGGATACCGGTACCAGGGTGGCGCGTTATATTGTCCAGGAATTTGGCGGGCGTATCTACCCGCCCCTTGGCCGCTTCAACTGGGGTCCGGGTGTGATTATCTCAAGCGCCCTTGTGGTCTTTGCCTGGGGCCTTCTGATTACCTCGGGGAGCATCGCAACCATCTGGCCCATGTTCGGCGTGGCCAATCAGCTCCTGGCGCTAATCGCCCTCTCAGTGGGCACAACCATACTTATCAGGATGGATAGGGTACGCTATATCTGGGTTACACTTATTCCAATGTTATTTATGTTCGTAATAACAATATCGGCCTCGTGGGAGCTTGTCTGGATTTTTGCGGACCGCGCCGCAAGTAACCCGGAGGCCTCATTGATGTACGCCATTGACGCCGTGCTTGTAGGGGTAATGGCCATACTTGCCGTGGTGGCCGTAGCGGACTCCGTGCTTAAGTGGCGGCAGATGATATTTGGCGGAAGACTTATCGTAGAGGCGAGGCTGAAGACCCTTGATACAGACGGCACTTAATCCATTCTTACGCTACCTGCGAACCCGGGTGCTCAAGGTATCTCTATTGAGCCGCCCTGCGGCCTCTTCTCCGGGCTCTCGGCACCTGGCCCGCTTTTATGGATATTCCGGTATAAGGCCTATGAGGTTAGTTGCTTCTGCATCAGCGCTCGTGCTTTTTTTGTCTGTCTTTATGCTCCCGCCGCAGGCAGCCTATGGGGCAGGGCAGAGCACTCTCTTTAACAGCTATGAGTCAGTATCCAGGTGGCGTTTCGAGCATGTTGACGAGGCGCGGTTTATTGACGGCGGGCTGCTGCTAAAAGGCAATAACTTTGTAAAGATCTCTCCTCCGGCGGGTTTCCACGCGCCCATACGGCGCGTTGCCATGGACCTGCGTTTCAAGACCTCGAAAAGCTTTGTTACTAATCTCAGCGTCAGGGGCTCAGATGGCTGGGTAGCCGGTAAATACATAAAAGTGAATGTCCTTGACGGTAGTGAAAAGATCACACACCTGCGTGTATATTTTGGAAAGCACGATGGAGGCGGTGCAGAAGCCTACATCAATGACTTCATCTTAGAGTTTGTCAGCTCAGAGAATATTAATGTGCGTCTTGACAGCCTTCGTATCTATGAACCAACAACCTCTGAGCTTCTCTCTCTATTATGGGAGGAGTTCTGGAGGCCTGACTTTATCACCGGCTCAACAGTGGGTTTTGTGACCACACCTGAGGCTGGAGGGGTGGGGTTTATGGGCATGCTCTACGTATTGGTTGCCATTACCTTTGCCTCCGTCGTTATATTTTACAGGCTCTCACGACGCCCCCTTTCCGCACGCATGGCCTCAAGCGCCCTTGTTCTTATCGTCATTCTGGCAGGGGTTATCTTTACCGTGAGGATGGACTATAACTGGCTCACCATTTGGCGGGATGACGTGAAGACCCTCTCCGGTGTGGGTGTGGACGAGAGAATACGCATAGTACACAACAGGAACCTGGATAGTTTTTTTGATTTTATTGATTTAGTAAAGAGAACTGTACCTTCAGGAAGTGCTATACGTCATGCCGCCAGCGATCACAATACACAACTCTCATATATCGCGCGGTATTACATGCTTCCCATTGAGGATTCCGTTAAGGCCGATCTGCTCTGGTTATATGGAGATTCACTTGTATTTGACCCCGGCTCCGGCGCCCTCTATGACGGCAATGGAAAACTCGTAGCCCCGAAGGTCAAGCTTTTTGCGAAGTACGCCGAAAACGCGGCTATTTATGAGGTGATTAAATAAAAGTATGGAGCTTATCTATCTCATCCTATCAATGACCCTCCCTATCGCGGGCGGAACTTTCTTTGTACGCTGGTTGCTTAGTTCCGATTTTGAGATGGGCAGGGTCGAGGCCATTACCTTTGGCATCGGTCTGGGCTTTGGTTTTACGACCTTTGGGATGTTGTTACTTGGCCTTATTGGTGTGCCATTCACTCGTGGCGCGGTTGGGCTGCCTGTCCTCGTACTGACTCTCATCTTCTTCGTTCTTTCCCGCAAGAGGGTAAAGTCTTTGACCCTCGCGGCAGTTAAGGGGCAGGGGCTTCGCGGATGGAGGCTTTATCTCACTATTATCATGGCCTCATGGGTAGCCTTAAAGGCGGGTTTTGTCTCTTACGAGTCCCTTACCCGACCGGTATACTCAATTGACAGCCTGGTGAGCTGGAGTATCCTGGGTAAGTTTTTTTTCTACAAGGCGGGGTTCTTACTTGATACTTCCAATGAGCACTTTTTCGGTAGCGGATACAGAACTTTTCTCGGTCACCCCCTGCACCTGCCCCTTCTGCAGACATGGATAGCCCTCGCGCTCGGCAAGTTCCACGAGGTCTACGTAAAGGCCCCGGGTGCGATTTATTTTATCGGGGTCCTGGGTGTGCTCTACTACGGAGTAAAGAGAGAGGCAGGGCCTTTGTATTCCCTCATTACTCTCTTTTTTATGGCCAGCGTACCGATCTTTACAGCCCACGGGCAGGACGCCTACGCAGACCTGCCGCTCTGCTTCTTCGCTATCTCTGGCACGGTGGCCCTCTGGAGGTTTTTTCGAGGCGATTCGCTCCCTTACATCGTCCTGTCGGGGATATTGTTTGCAATGTCCATGTTCGTGAAGAACGAGGGCCTTTTCTTCACTCTCGCCGGGGGTACGGCACTTCTGGCTTTTCTCTTTTCGCGAAAAAGGTCATTCGTGGCGCCTCTTGCGGCATTTATTATACCCATTATTCTCATCGCCGGGCCATGGATACTCATCAAGTACCATTACGGCATCGGTTTTGGTCATAGCGGGGTGTCTTCAGGCTTTAAATGGTTTAGCGACCCCACTTTTCACAACGACAACACAAACTATGGCGTTCATTGGGAGGTGCTGAAAATAGGTTTCTTCAAGATATTTTTTACGGCCAACTACAATCTTATCTTCCCCATCTGGATAATCGCGAGCCTCACCGCCGCAAGAACTGTTTTAAGAACAAAGCTTAAATATCTTTATCTGATGATCTTCCTTGTAATATCCATGTTCCTCTTTGTATATCTTACTCTTGAGGTAACTGCTGTAACGCAGGAGACGGGCATACACAGAAATACCCTTACTTATCTTCCAATCGTATATTTTATCACGGCCCTTGTTATATCGGTGCTCTGGCCTGACCAGGGGAGAGGGGAGCCGGAAAGCCCACCTTCTGCCTCTTGCCCGCCGCCTTTGACAGTGAAACCCTCTGATGATATTCTTTAGAAAAATTATCCGTTACAAAGAGGAATAATCATGGCCTTTTCATCGGGATTCGTCTCTATAATAGGACGCCCCAATACAGGAAAATCAACCCTCCTTAACGCCATACTCGGTGAAAAAATATCCATTGTCTCAAAGAGGGCACAGACTACGAGAAATGTTATCAAGGGCGTAAAAAATGTCCCCCAGGGTCAGATTGTTTTTCTCGATACCCCGGGTATTCACAAGGGCAGGGGCGCGCTATCGAGCTTTATGATGAGAGAGGCCATGAACTCCATCAAGGACGTAGACGCGCTTATACTCCTTGTGGAACCGGCCTTGCCTGTTAAGGGCGATATGGTAATCATAGAGGCATTAAAAAATACCCGCGCCCCTGTAATACTCTGCATCAATAAGGTGGATACTATAAATAAACTTGATATCCTTCCCGTTATCGAGGCATATAAACCACTTTATCCCTTTCATGATATAGTGCCGCTATCAGCCCTCAAGGGCTTTGGAGTGGAGCTTGTCCTTGAAATCCTCCAGGCGCTGCTCCCCGAAGGGCCGCCTTTTTTTCCAGAGGATATGGTCACGGACCAGCCCGAACGATTTATGGTCTCCGAGATGGTGCGTGAAAAGGTCTTCAGGCTTACACATCAGGAGATTCCCTACTCAACAGCCGTAGTGGTAGAAGAGTTCAGAGAAGGCCCAAAGGTTATCTCCATAAGGGCCGTTATAAATGTGGAGAGAGATTCGCAAAAAGGGATAATAATAGGCAAAAAAGGGGCCATGCTCAAAAAAATCGGCACGCTGGCAAGGGGTGAGATCGAGAGGTTCCTCGGCACAAAGGTCTTTCTTGAACTCTTTGTACGGGTAAAAAAAGACTGGACAAGCAACGAGAGGAGCTTAAGAGAATTCGGGTATTAGCGTACTTTCTTTTTTAAAAAGAAAGTACGCTAAAGACCTCTCCCGCTTTCTTTTGGAAAAAAGAAAGCGGGGCAAAGAAAACCAATCGGGGATAAACTTATTACCTCTGTATATGTCTCATGCGCCCCACGAAGCTAAGGAAAAAGGGTAGGGCGGGCCGTGCCCACCATGCAAATCACGTATCAAGGTGTGATGATGAAAGTTAGCAGCAATAAGCCCCTTGTGGCCATAGTGGGCAGGGCCAATGTGGGGAAATCCACGCTCTTTAACAGGATACTTGGAAGGAAGAAGGCCATTACCGCCGATCTTTCCGGCGTAACTCGTGACCTTAACTACGCTGATATCGAGGACGCGGAGCAGCCCTTTACTCTTGTTGATACAGGTGGCTTTGAGGTTGAGCCCGAGGGTATTATGAATGATGTGCGCCTTCAGGCGCAGCTGGCCATTGAGGAGGCCGATGTAATTCTCTTTCTTATGGACGGTAAAGCAGGGCTTGGCCACGGAGACCGTGAGATAGCCGCTACTCTTAGAAAGGCCGGAAAACCCGTTATATATGTAGTCAATAAGATAGACTCGCCCTCGCGGGATGAACTTCTCGCCGAGTTTTACAGCCTCGGTGTGGAGACGATTATAGGGGTGAGCGCCGAGCACGGGCTCAATATCCCCGAGCTCGTTGATGCCCTGGACGCGGCCCTGCCTCCCTCTGCACCGGAGAGTCACGATATAAAGAGGACCGCCCTTTCCATAGTTGGCAGGCCCAATGTAGGGAAATCCTCTATACTTAACAGGCTCATCGGGCGGCCCCGCTCCATTGTGAGCGATATGGCCGGCACTACGCGCGATTCCATTGATACCCCTGTAAGGGTAAATGAGTCTGACTACCTCTTTATAGATACGGCGGGGATTAGAAAAAAACACAAGATAAGCCTTACCGTGGAGTCCTACTGCGTTGTGGAGGCCATAAGGAGCATGGAGCGTTCTGATATCACGCTCCTTGTCCTTGACGGCAAGGCCGGGCTAAAGACTCAGGACGAGCGCATCGCCGGTATTATTGAGGACAGGAAAAAGCCCTGTATCATAGTGGTAAACAAATGGGATATAGTTGAAAAAGACACCAATACCGCCAAAGAGACGGAAGAGGGCATAAGAGAGAGACTTCCCTTTATATATTACGCCCCTGTTGTCTTTGTCTCGGCCCTGACGGGTCAGAGAACAGATAGGATTCTGCCCCTTGCGGAGGACGTACTTGCGGAGGCCGGGAAAAAAATAACCACGTCGCGCCTCAACTCCGCGCTCCGGGAGATAACCGGGGCCCACAGGCCGCCGCTCTACAGGAACAAGGCCGTAAAGTTTTACTACGCCACCCAGCTTGGCAGCGCGCCCCCGGCCTTTATCATATTTGTTAATAAGCCTGAGGGCATAGCCGATTCCTATAAACGTTACCTTACAAAGTCCCTGAGGGCAGCGCTTGAGCTTAATCAGGTACCGCTTAGGATTGTCTTTAGAAGGAGGCATTAGCCGGTGGCGCACAGGAAGGTCTTTATCGTACTGCGCGACAGCGTGGGTATCTTCTCGGAAAAGTCCTGTATCCAGAGGGCCGCTGCCATATCCTTCTACGCCTTTTTCTCACTTATCCCTATGATGTTTCTCGCCACCTATGCCCTGGGTTTTATCCTTGGCTCCAGGGGTGAGATGCTTGATGAGGTGATAAAGACAGCGCGCATAAGCCTGCCCTACCTCGACGGCAGTGTCATAGAGGAACTAAAGGGGGTAGTGGCCCACGGCAGGACTTTCGGGTGGGTGAGCATCGTGGCCCTCATACTCTCTGCCGAACTTGTCCTTAACGCCGTGGCCGATGCCCTCTCGGCCATCTTTGAGATTGGCGGTATGTACGGCTTTGTAAGAAAAAGGATAACAAACGTCTTTGTAATCCTCCTTGGCGTCCTTGCGGTCTTTGTCTCCATAATAGTCACGGCGGGCATGGGTCTCCTGGAGAGCGCCGCCTTTAACCTGCCGGGCCTTGAGATGGCGGGATATGTGCTGGAGAGCATGGCGCTGAAATATCTCTTCCCATTTGTCCTTGTAGTAGCCGCCGTTACCGTGGTCTTTAAGATTTTTTCCGGCCCCGAGCTCTATCTGCGTTACGCCTTTTTCGGCAGTCTCATATTCTCTGTTCTCTGGGAGCTGGCCAAGCGGGGCTTTACCCTTTATCTATATTATTTTCCAACATATAACCGCCTGTACGGCTCCCTTGGCACCATTATGATACTCCTTATCTGGATGTTCTTTACGGCGGCTATATTTCTTTTTAGCGCGGCCATTGCCAGGGCCGCATTTATTGACAGAAATTTTTAATCAGGTAAAGTAAGTACAGGGGTAAAAACTCTCTCTTTATCCGCACCTTAGACCATCCCTACATCTCTCTTTTATTAGGCCTTAAATAATAAGTTTTTTATTGTAAAAAACTCTGATATGTGAAATACTTAAATATTAAAGTAGCTAACTGCGCCCCAAATCATGGCGCCTTCCTTAAAGAGGATACATAATGAACCGTTTATATAAGAATATAGCCCTCTGGCTCATAATAATAGCCACCGTGGTTCTTGTCTTTAACTTTATAAATTACAAACAGGTGGAGACAAATTCCATCAGTTTCAGCGACTTTATCAAGGACGTTGAGGCGGGGCGTATTACGGAAGTTACCATCCAGGGCAATGATCTTGCAGGCAAACTCGTAGACGGAAAGACCTTTAAGACCTATTCGCCCTCATACCCGGAGCTTGTCTCAAAGCTTCGGAATAATAACGTCAGGATAACCGCCGAACCTATAGTGGACACACCTTCCTGGGGCACGATATTCGTATCGTGGTTTCCCATGGTGCTGCTCATAGGTGTATGGATATTCTTCATGCGCCAGATGCAGTCCGGCGGGGGCAAGGCCATGAGTTTTGGTAAATCCAAGGCCAAACTGCTAATGGAGGACCAGCACAAGGTTACCTTCAAGGATGTTGCAGGCATTGAAGAGGCAAAGCAGGAGGTTGAGGAGATAATAGATTTTCTCCGTGACCCGAAGAAGTTTACCCGCCTCGGGGGGCGCATACCCAAGGGCGTGCTCCTTGTGGGCTCACCTGGCACCGGTAAGACGCTTCTGGCAAGGGCCATAGCCGGAGAGGCGGGAGTGCCCTTTTTCTCCATCTCGGGAAGCGACTTTGTTGAGATGTTCGTGGGTGTGGGGGCCTCAAGGGTAAGGGACCTCTTTGTCCAGGGTAAGAAAAACGCGCCCTGCCTTATATTTATCGACGAGATAGACGCCGTTGGAAGGCACCGTGGGGCCGGGCTCGGCGGCGGTCATGATGAGCGCGAGCAGACCCTTAACCAGCTCCTTGTGGAGATGGATGGTTTTGAGAGCAACGACGGCGTAATCATCATAGCGGCCACTAACCGTCCTGATGTCCTTGACCCGGCGCTGCTTCGTCCGGGCAGGTTCGACCGTAACGTACTTGTGCCCAAACCCGACCTTAACGGCAGGGAAAAGATACTGAAGGTGCATGCCGTAAAGACCCCCCTGGCCGAAGATGTGGCCCTTGATATTATAGCGAGAGGCACGCCGGGATTCTCCGGGGCCGATCTATCGAACCTTGTCAACGAGGCGGCCCTTCTTGCCGCAAGGCGCGGTAAAGACGTCCTTGAGATGATTGAGTTTGACGATGCCAAGGACAAGCTCCTTATGGGCAGCGAGCGCAGGAGCATGATTATCAGTGACGATGAGAAGAAAGACACGGCCTATCATGAGGCCGGTCATACACTTGTGGCCATGCTTATCCCCGGCACAGACCCCA